>JAGTUW010000258.1 GCA_018224345.1 Bacteroidota bacterium | reverse complement strand
CTGCTGCCTCTACAGAAAGAACAGGTGCCCGGGACGCAGGAGACCCGATAGACGATTGTCCCGCTGTCGCAGAACTGCCGGCAACCGGACAGCAACGACAAGAACGATCCTCACTGTTTCGCGATTCATCCGTCAATCGCATGGAATGCACAGGTGAGTGTGCAGACGGAAAAAAAAATGTGGTTATATACAAAGGATTACGGTATGAAGAACATTATATTTTTTGCTGCATTGATGCTTTCATTTATCGGACAGGCGGCGGCACAGGATTTATCATCAGTTGATTTCCGTTTACGTGATATCGACGGGAAGGATTTTTCCTTCCAGAAATACCTTGCTGAGGTCCGCGAAGCTGGAGAGAAGGGTGCCGTGCTGATCAGTTTCTGGGCAATGTGGTGCGAACCCTGCAAACAGGAAATGAAAGCGTTCGTCCCGATATTTGAAAAGTACAAGGACAGGAATTTTCACTTGCTGGCCATCAACAATGACAATCCACGCAGTCTCGCCAAGGTAAAGGCCTATGTCAGGGCGCAGAAACTTCCGTACCAATTCCTGCTCGATCCGAACAGCGAAGTATTCAAGAAACTCAACGGACAGAGCCTGCCGTATTCTCTGATGCTCGATCAGGACGGCCGGCTGATCGAAAAGCGTACCGGGTATTTCGCAGGTGATGAAAAGGAAATCGAGGAAGATATCATCAGGATTCTGGAGTGAACATGACGCGGGTATGGCTGATTTTTTTGTTCTTCTTCGTTGCGATGGCCGTACCGGTATTCGCCCAGGTTGAATATTCGGTGGGGAATTTCATGCGCTACGGAAATGGCGACCAGGTCATCGGTGGGGAAATTCGAGGGAAGGAGTATATCGAAAATCAGACGAATGTGCGTCTGTTCTGGCAGAATTTCACCATCGGCTTCGAACATCTCTATGATGATCCGCCGGAGTTCGGCCCCACATTCAATGGTATACGCAAGCGCTATGTCGAGTTTTCATCAGAAGGACTGGAATTGCGCGCGGGTGATTATTATACGCTGTTCGGCAAAGGACTCGCGATGAATCTGTTCGAGGATCGCGGTATAAATTACGATACCCGTCTCGATGGAATTCGGGGCAGTTATCGTAATGATCATGTCAATGCCATCTTCGCCATGGGGAAAATGCGTTACAACGATCTGCTCAATCCCGAGCGCATCGAGACCTACTCGGTAAGAGCCGGGCATGTCGAAGTGCGTCCACTCGATTTTCTTCGTATCGGTGGCAGCATGGTCGGCGTTGATGGTGAGCTCCCGATGGCTTTCGGCCTCGATCAGCTTCGTGCCGATATCCCTGAATTGATGCTTTCCCTGCGCACTTCCGTTTTCGAATTGTTCATTCAGCAAGCATGGAAGCGCACGACCTTCCTGCGTCCGACCGCCGCGGGTGGTTTTCTTTCGGGGAGCAGTACGGGTGAAGGTCTGTACGGTTCGCTGTCGTATACGACGGACTTCGGTCTTGGCATCACCGTCGACTACAAGGATTACCGCTTCGATGCCGTGCGGGAGGAGGATCGCGACCCGAATCGGCCGTCCCGTATGCTTCCGATGCAGAATCCGCCGATCGTTCACAAGGAACATTATTTTACACTGCTGTCACGAAACCCGCATGTCGTGGATTTCAATGACGAGGTCGGTATGCAGGTCGACGTCTTTTACGCACTTTCGCCAAAGATTACACTGAATCTCAATGGCGCAGTTGCCAGTCGTCAACATGGATACGCGACACGCGATGGTTTCCTGGTCACATACGAACGAACGAACTCCATCCTGCCCACGTTGGATGAAAAGTTCAGTCCGTTCTGGGAATTATACGGTGAAGTGGAGTGGTATTTCGACGGACACTCCTATATCCGTGCCGCCGTCAATCGTCGTCATGACGCGCCATATGAAGGGAATCTGGCCCATGTCAGCGCCAGTACAACCATTCCTGTCCGTATCGAATACATGCTGGACGACGAATACAGCATCGGCGCAAGTTTCGAGCAGCAATTTTTTCACGACAGTTTCATCACCGAAAAACCGGATTATTTCAACGAATACGTTGCGCTGACATTCGCACAGGCGTCCCAATGGTCCGCCACCATCCGTCTTGAGTACACGACGGACAAAACGGACCCTTCGGGCAAGGATTTCTGGCGCTCCGCCGAGTTCTCCTGGCGCCTTGGCAATGCCCATGTCGCGACTCTCAGTTATGGAAGCGAGCGAGGTGGACTGATCTGCAGCAGCGGTGTGTGTCGTGAAATTCTGCCGTTTGATGGAGTACGACTCTCGTTGCTTTCGCAGATGTAGTCGTCGAAAAACTTTTCTTGAACGCTTCGCTTTCTCAACTTTGTCGTCACACAGGTGTGTCCACGGCGGATTGAAGGCACCGTTCATGAGCAGGGATATATTATGCAGAAAGAAATTATTATCAATGCGTCGGAAAACGCACAACGCATTGCGATCATCGAAGACGGCACACTGGCCGAACTGTTTGTTGAAAGTGAAGAAAAGGGTCGCATGGTCGGAGATATCTATCTCGGGACTGTCGCGAAGGTGATGGAGGGGATACAGGCGGCCTTTATCAACATCGGGTTGAATCAGGATGCGTTTCTTCACTATTCCGATGTTGGAGATGCCTTTCGTGACTTCGGTGCGATCACGGGCGATCAGTCCGACAGTGCAGAGACAGATGATGAGGACGAGGAGGAAGGCAAACCGGTTGCGGATACCCGCGGAAAGCGTGGAAGGCAGCCACGGCGTCGGCAATATCGTCCGTCACACGTGCAACTGACACGTGGGCAGGAAATCGTCGTGCAGATTTTCAAGGAACCGGTAGGAAACAAGGGTGTGCGCGTGACAACGGAAGTCGCACTCCCCGGCCGTTTCGTGGTGTTGATGCCTTTCGACAATAAAATCGGAGTTTCCCGAAAGATTAACAATTTCAAGGAAAAGCGCCGGTTGCGTCGCCTCGTGCGTGGTATCCTGCCGACCGGCTATGGTGTCATTATCCGAACGGTGGCGGAAGGCAGACCGGAGGAAGTGTTGCGTGCCGACCTGGAGGCCTTGGTCGCATCCTGGCGTGAAATTGAACGCGGGTTGCGCAAGGCGCAGCCCCCGATGATGGTCTACAAGGATATGAACACGTCATCGAGTACCATGCGTGATCTGTTTTCCGAGGAGGTGACGCGCGTCGCCGTTGACTCCCGCCGGCTGTATCGGGAGATTCGCGCGTATCTCAACCTGGTGGCACCGAATAAAGTCGATGTCCTAAGCTATCATGGTGATCGGGTCCCGATCTTCGATGCCTTTGGAATAGAAAAACAGATTCAGCAATCGATGAGCCGGAAGGTCTGGCTCAAAAGTGGTGGATATCTGATTATAGAACATACCGAGGCAATGAAGGTCATCGACGTCAACAGCGGCCGCTATGCCGCGAAACGGGAACAGGAACTGAATTCCCTGCGGACCAATCTGGAGTCCGCCCGCGAAATTGCCCGGCAGATTCGCCTGCGTGATCTCGGTGGAATCATTGTGATTGATTACATCGATATGGATCAGGAAGAGAACAAACGGAAACTCGTCGAGGAAATGCGTCGTGAGATGCGCCGGGATCGTGCGAAATACACCATCCTCCCGCTTACTGACTTCGGACTCATGCAGATCACACGGCAACGGGTGCGTGATAGTGTCCAGATTTCCCTCAGTGACACCTGTCCGACCTGTCAGGGGACCGGAAGGGTGCTGTCGAAATCCGCCATGCTCACACAGATCGAGCGGTGGTTCCGCCGTTTCCGTACGCAGAGCAAGGACATGCGGTTGACGCTCATTGTTCATCCTACGATGGCGGATTTCCTTACCGAAGGGACATTTTCACATGTAAACAAGTTGATGCTCAAGTATTTTGTACGCATTCGCATCGAAGCGGAGCTCTCACTTGGTGTTGATGAATTCCGTGTCATCTCGCGACGCCGCAACAGGGATATCACCAAGGAATACATTCTTTAGGGTAGGGCCGAACGATGATGCGTCCTTGTGCCGCCACACATTGAACAGAGGGATGAGCAGTCATCCCCGATGGTTTCCGACTCTGTTTTTTTGTATATTTCAGGGTTATGACGATACGACGGTTTCGCGGCTTCCAACTCCTGTCGCATCCGGCTGTAGAGATGTGTATCGATGCCGGTCTCACCGTCGCTGCGCTTGTCCCGATTGATATTGCATTCCCTCAACAGCTTGCCACCGGAGGACTTCATGAAATTTACCGCAGTGAGCAGTGATCTGCACAAGGCGCTTTCGAAAATTATCAGCGTTGTTCCTGCGAAGTCGACGTTGCCCATTCTCGAGAATGTTCTGTTCGATTTGAACGGGAACGATTTACGACTCACGGCGAGTGATCTGGAAATTACCATCACAATCGCGCTGCCCGTCAACGGGGAAGAGGATGGCCTTACGGCGGTGCCCGCAAAAAAGCTCAATGAGACACTGCGTGCACTGCCTCATGCCGACCTGACCTTCGTATCGGATGATGCCTCGAATCGCCTGACAATCAAAACCGATCAGGGTGAATACAGTATGGCAGGGGAAAATGCGGAGAATTTTCCGAAGAAAGAGGGTATGGAGGAGGATTTCGGCCTGCAGCTCGATACCAGGCTGCTCAAGCGTATTATCGGTCGCACTGTCTATGCCGTGAGTAATGACGACTTGCGACCCTCGATGATGGGGGTTCTCTTTCAGTGGATCGGTGATGAATTCCGCGCGGTTTCCACCGACGGTCATCGTCTGGTCCGGGTAAAGCAAAGCGGTGCGTTGGCCGCAGCCAATACGCAGGGTGATCGTGATGTTATCATTCCGGCCAAGGCATTGCACGTGGTTTCAAAATCGCTTGACGAAGGTGAGTGTACGGTGCAGTTCGGCCGCTCCAATGTCCGCTTCACATTCAACGAAATGGCATTGACGAGCCGCATCATCGATGAGAAGTATCCCAATTATGAAAGTGTTATCCCGCTTGAGAACGACAAGCAACTTACGGTCAATCGTGCGGCACTGATCGCTGCGGTACAGCGCTGCTCTATTTTTTCGAATGCCATCACCAATCAGATCCGTCTCTCCATCGGGAAGGATGAAGTGCGCGTATCCGCGGAGGATATGGATATCGGGGGAGAGGCCCGAGAGTCCGTCCCCTCTGTCTTCTCGGTCGATGAGGAACTCGACATCGGCTTCAATGCACGGTACATCATCGAGGCACTGCAGCATCTCGAGACCGAAGAAGTGAATTTCTATTTCAGTTCCCCGACGCGTGCCGGATTGCTTCAACCGAAAGAACAGGAAGAGGAACAGGATATTCTCATGCTGGTGATGCCTCTGCGCATCAATGCCTGATCATGATTCTCAACCGCCTGCGTATCGCCAATCTCCGCAATCACCAGGGCACCAGCATCGAATGTCCGGAAGGGACACTCTTGCTCCTCGGTGAAAACGGTGCGGGCAAGACGACTGTCCTCGAAGCGATATCGCTGCTCTCCACCTCCCGGAGTTTTGTGACGCATCAGGACAGAAGCCTGTTGCGCAAGGAGGCTGCACAGTATCGAGTTGACGGCAACTTCACCAGTACCTCATCATCGAAGCGTTGTGTTGCCATCACCTATGATACGGAAATGGGTCGTAAACAGATAGAAATGGACAATGCGCTTCTTCCTACTGCAGCGGATCTGATCGGGTTGGTCCCGACAGTCGCGCTTTCTCCGCAACATCGCCCCATAACGGCCGGAGGCCCCGGAGAACGACGCGCGTTCATGGATTTTATCATTTCACAGCTGCATCATACGTATCTGCTCGACCTGCTCGCATATCGTCGGGCACTCAGGCAGCGCAACGCACTGCTCTCGGATCATGACCGGCGACCATCCGATATTCGGGCGACGCTGGAAGCCTGGGACGCGTCGCTGGCTGAAGTATCGCTTCGCATACTACGCGCCCGCGAACGTTTTGTCATCGAATTTCTTCCATACTTTCGTGAGAGCATGCGGGATCTGACACCGAGCAACGAAGTCATCGCGTTGCGCTATCTGTCTTCCGCAGGTGTAGACCCTTCCGCGGCCGACGCGGTGGATGCCTACCGGCAGGTACTTGTGGAACGGCTGGAAGCGGACCTGCGAAGGGGAAGCACGACTATCGGTCCCCATCGCGACGAGCTGGAAATTCTTCTCAACGGTTTCGATGTGCGTGCGCATGCGTCGCAGGGCCAGCACAAAACCATACTCATCGCGTTGAAATTCGCTGAGTACCGCTATGTCGATGCGCATCTCGACGAAGTTCCGATTCTCCTGCTCGATGATGTGTTCAGCGAGCTTGATGACGACCGACTCGCCAATGTCCTGCATCTCGTCGGGAAGCTCGGGCAGACCTTCATCACCTCGGCGAATCAGGCAATCTTCCATGCCTTTCCGAGGAACAACGGACAGAACATGACATTACGCATCGACAGCGGTGTTGTCCATACTTTGGCGGAAGTAGCATGAAGCGCATCTGGCAAACCCGACAACTGGGAAGCGTGCTCCGGCGGGTGTTGCGCGAGGAGGGACTCGAACGCGGTATTCGCGAGCAGCATGTGCTGCAGAAATGGGAAGAGATCGTCGGCCCGGCCATCGCGGCGAATGCCGAACCGCTTCGCCTGCGGAACGGAGTTCTGTGGCTGCATGTCGTCGATGCGGCCTGGCGGCAGGAATTAAGCCTGATGCGACAGGAACTTGTCACCACGATCAACACAACACTGGGTGAGAATATTGTAACCGACATTCGCCTGCGATAACGAAGGTGAAAAGAATGAACAGAAAGAACGTGGATAATTTGCCGTGTAGTTCAGTTGCAACGTTACGGGGATACTGAGACAGACACGCCGACAGGAATGATGACAATGACCAGGCAACACATGTGTGCACACAGGCACTTCAACGGCATCAATGGCGGTGTGCGATGACCCTCCCGACACTGACGGATATGATGAGCACCGACACGGTCGCCGCAATAGCGACTCCCCCCGGGACGGCGGGCCTGGCTGTGCTTCGCCTTTCCGGATCACGATCCATCGAGATCGCGAGCGCTGTCTTTACAGGGGCCGATCTGCGGGCAGTTCATTCGCACACGGTGCATTACGGTAAGGTGCGTGATTCACATGGGGAAGTGCTCGACGAAGTGCTCGTCTCCGTATTTCGGGCACCGCAATCCTATACCGGTGAGGACAGTGTGGAAATCAGTTGCCATGGCGGGACGCTCCTTGCCCGTTCAGTTCTTCAGGCTTTGCTCGACGCCGGTGCGCGACATGCGGAAGCAGGAGAATTCACGAGACGGGCATTCATGAACGGCCGCATGGACCTTACGCAGGCCGAGGCCGTCGCCGATCTGATCCACGCACAGTCACAACAGGCACGGCGTGCCTCACTGCGCCAACTCGAAGGGAGTCTGTCGGAATATATCGGTGCGATTCGTGAGCAGCTTCTGCATATCGCATCCATGCTCGAACTGAGTCTCGACTTCGTCGAAGAGGATGTGGCATTTCTCTCCAATGAGGAATTGCACGCGGTGATCAGCGACGCCATGGTGCGGATCCGGTCTGCGCTGGAATCCTACGGCAGCGGCCGGCTTCTCCGTGACGGCATTCGCGTGGTCCTTCTCGGTTGCCCGAATGTCGGGAAATCGAGTTTGCTCAATGCCCTGCTCGGCGCGGACCGGGCGATCGTCACCGATGTGCCGGGAACGACCCGTGACTTCATTGAGGAAGCGCTTCTGTTGCGGGGCGTACTTTTTCGCATGGTCGATACCGCGGGGCTTCGGGATACCGGGGATACCGTGGAACTGCATGGCATCGCCCGGACACACGCGATGTTGCGTGAGGCCGATGTCGTCTGTCTGCTCAGCGAGGCTGCGGGCGGCGAAGACATGCTGGAAACGGCTTGTACTCTGGCGGAGCTCGGGAAAGATGATGCACGACTCATCCCTCTGTTCACGAAAAGTGATCTTGTACCGGCCGCGGAAAGAGACAGGTTGCGTGGAATCGGACTGCCTGTTTCCGTGCTCGAATCCGGAGGACTCGATCTTCTTCGCGAGCGGCTCTTCGAGGTCGCCCGCTCCTTGCATGACACCACGGAAGCGGGGAGCGTGCTGGTGACGAATGCACGGCACGCTGATTGTCTTCGCCTGAGTCTTGCCGCATTGCAGCGGGCGGATGATGCCCTGCAGGGTGGTGCCACCGAGGAGTTCGTCTCGGTGGAAGTGCGTGATGCCACGACAGTACTCGGCGAAATTATCGGTGAAGTGACGTCGGACGATGTATTAAATGGAATTTTCTCCCGTTTCTGTATTGGTAAATAACTTTATTTTCACTTATCGATAGATCACAATGACTAAAGAACAAGAAATCCTGGCACGCGAGTATTCCGAAACCAGCATTCAGGTGCTCGAAGGCCTGGAAGCCGTGCGCAAGCGGCCCGCCATGTATATTGGTGACGTCAGTGTACGCGGCCTGCACCACCTCGTCAGCGAAGTAGTCGACAACTCCATCGACGAGGCGCTCGCGGGGTTCTGCGATCTCATTACCGTACGTATCAACGCCGACGGATCCGTCACTGTCGAGGATAACGGTCGCGGCATTCCCGTAGGTCCGCATCCCGTGAAAAAAATCAGCACGCTGGAAGTTGTCATGTGCACACTGCATGCGGGCGGAAAATTCGACAAACAAACCTATCAGGTCTCGGGTGGCCTGCACGGCGTCGGCGTTTCCGTCGTCAACGCGCTGTCGGAATGGTGCGAGGTGGAAGTCTCCCGCGACGGCGTGCGCTATATGCAGCGCTATCATCGTGGTGCTCCGGCGCATGAGATCAAAACGCTCGGCAAGACGAAGAAGAGTGGAACGAGGACAGTGTTCTACCCCGACAAAGAGATATTCAAAAACATCGACATCCGTTTCGAGATTCTCGAAGAGCGCCTGCGTGAGCTGGCGTATCTCAACAAGAGCATCATGATCACACTGCATGATGAGCGGAACGGGGAAGAAAAGATTTTTCAATTCAAGGGTGGACTCAAGGACTTCGTCGAATACATCGATGCAGAGCGAAATTCTCTGATAAAAAAACCGATTTATATCGAAGGAGAACGTGACGGCACTCCGGTGGAACTTGCATTCCAGTACAACGATGCCTTCTCGGAAAATATTTACGCCTATGTCAACAACATCAACACCCATGAGGGCGGCACGCATCTGATCGGTTTTAAGACCGCATTGACGCGTGCGCTCAACAATTACGCATACAAGAACGGTCTGGCCAAGGAGGGGAAAACCGTTATTTCAGGCGATGACTTCCGCGAAGGACTTACCGCGGTACTGAGCGTGAAGGTCGCTGAGCCACAATTCGAAGGTCAGACGAAGACGAAGCTTGGCAACAGCGAGACGAAAAGCATCGTCGAGACCATTGTCGGTGAGCAGTTGACCTATTATCTCGAGCAGAACCCCTCCGTTGCCAAAAGAATTATCGAGAAGGCCTTACGCGCTGCCGAAGCCCGCGAAGCGGCCCGTCGCGCACGTGATCTGACACGGCGGAAAAACGCACTCGATTCACTGAGTCTTCCCGGAAAACTCGCGGATTGCTCGATCACCGATCCCGAGCATTGTGAAATCTATCTCGTCGAGGGTGACTCTGCGGGTGGTTCGGCCAAGCAGGGACGTGATCGCCGCTTCCAGGCTATTCTCCCCCTGAAGGGGAAAATCCTGAATGTGGAGAAAGCACGTCTGCACAAAGTGCTGGAAAATGTGGAAATCAATGCCATTGTTTCTGCTCTGGGTGCAGGTATCGGTCATGACGAAGGTATCGATCTGGCTGGTTTGCGATATGGAAAAATCATTATCATGACAGATGCGGATGTGGATGGCAGTCATATCCGCACGTTGCTCCTGACATTCTTCTTCCGTTATATGAAAGCCATGATCGAGACTAATCACGTGTACATCGCCCAACCTCCGTTATATAAACTCAAAAAAGGAAAGACCGAGCGTTATGCGTTCGACGAGGAAGAACGTGACGAAATATTGAAAGTCATGCGCGGCGGAAAAATCGATCCCGAGGAACTCGCGGCAATTGACGCAGAGGTCCCGGCGGAGACTGTACTCAAAAAAGACGGTATTACGCTGTCCCGTTTCAAGGGACTCGGTGAAATGAACCCGGAGCAGCTCTGGGAGACAACCATGAACCCGGAGACACGGACGCTTCTGCTGGTCACTATGGAAAATGCGGCCGAGGCAGATCGCTTGTTCCAGATTCTCATGGGTGACAATGTTGAACCGCGTCGCCAGTTTATTGAACGCAACGCAAAGTATGTACGCAACCTCGATGTCTGACAGACATAACCCCGGGTGATCGCCTTATGAAATCTATTCTGCTGCTTCTGGTTCTCATCGCATGCTCCTCCGCTGCATTCGCGCAGAGGGGAGGGGATCCGCGACTGCGTTATGGCGAATTGCTCTACGCGGAAGCCGCTTGTTTTCCATCGGACTCCACCGGTTTCGCGCGTATCGATGTGTTTGTCCGTGTGACGTATGATTTTATGATCTTTACCCGCTCAGCCTCGATGCATCCGGATTCTCTCTATACCGGCGGTGTGGAAGTCAGTTGCAGTATTCGAAAGGACGGAACATCGCTGCGCTCATCAAACAGCTTCGAACGTGTCGCCGTAGCCGACTACGATGATACAAATATGCGTGATCGCTACGTACTTATTCGTCAGACGTTCTACCTTCCTCCCGGGACGTATGAAGCAGCGGTGTTCGTTTCGGACATGGGTTCGACGCGACGAAATACTATTGTCCATGAAGTGAAGGCCGCCCTTTTCAATGCTTCCTCCCGGCACATCGGACAACCCATCCCGCTGACCAGGGAAACCGGGCGCCGGGATGCGCAGTTCGGTGTGCTCGGTTACGGCCGAACCTTTCCTTTTTCGCAGCCGACTATCATAGGCATTCCTGTGCCCCGGGATTTCACCGCGCATTGGTACGTCAGATTGCAGCGAAGCGAGGAGACCCCCGGCACCGCATTGTTCGATGATCTTGTGCAGCCGATCGCGCAACTCAATGGGTTGTCGCCCTCTTCTCCAGCAGGCCGCGTTCCGGATTTTGCGTTGGAGGTGCATCCGGATGCCATCGGTGACATGGTCGTGCTGTCGCCCCCTTTCGAGGGATATGACGTCGGTCCCTATCTCCTGACCGTCACGGCGGTATGGGATGCCGGCCGGGATTCGATCACGATCCCGGTGAGAATACTCTGGCGCGATATGCCGTTTTCTCTCAGAGACCTGGACTTCGCTATCGATGCGATGCGCTTTATTCTCACGGATGAACAATACAAAAGAATGAAGAGCGGCAGCGAGCAGGAAAGAAAAAGGGCGTTCCGCGCATACTGGAAGGAAAAGGATATAACGCCTGAAACCAAACACAATGAAATGATGGCGGAATATTTTCGCCGTGTCGATGAGGCGTATTACGAGTTCCAGACGCTTTATATCCGCAACGGCGTACAGACCGATCGCGGGAAAGTGTATGTGCTCTTCGGGCCACCTGAAGACACACAGCGAATTCTCAATCGTGACGAACCGATCACGGAGATCTGGTACTATCCCTCATTGGGAAAAACCTTTCAATTCGTCGATCGTGGCAGGGATGGGAATCTCAAGCTCATGGAGGATTAATCATAGATTCGGAGGTGGCACGTATGTTGCCGGTTATCGCTATCACCATCGGTGATGTCAATGGCATCGGTCCGGAAATCATTCTCAAAGCCTTTGACCGCTCGGAATTATTCGACATCTGTCGCCCTGTCGTGTATGGTCCACAACACGTTCTTGAACACTATCGGGAGCGACTGGGGATCGATCTGGAAGTGCATGTGATTGCCGACCCGAACGAGGCACGCGAACAGGTGCTCAGTTGCATCGAGACTCCGGGAATGTTTGATGCTGGTGACATCGGAAAGCCCACCGAGACGAGCGGAACTATCAGTATCAAGGCAATCGAAGCGGCGGTCGACGCTGCCCGGCGGGGAACGGTGCAGGCACTGGTCACAGCCCCGATCTCGAAGGAGGCCATCGCGATGGCGGGGAGTCCCTATCCCGGGCATACGGAAATGCTCGCGTCCCTCTGCGGGGCAGGCGAGGAAGTCCTCATGATCCTCAGCAGCAATACAATGAATGTCGGTCTCGTCACCATCCACGTTCCACTCTCCGAAGTCTCCTCCCTGATTACACGCGAACGCGTCGAACGTACGATCCGGCTCGGTTATCGTTTCCTGGAAGACGATTACGGAATAGAGGATGCAAAAATCGCGGTTCTGGCGCTTAACCCGCACGCCAGTGACGGCGGTTTGATGGGGAGGCAGGAGCAGCAGATCCTACTGCCCGCCATTGAAGGCATGCGCTCCCACGATATCGATGTCGATGGCCCGTTTCCCGCCGATGGTTTTTTTTCCGCGCACACGCAGCAGATGTACGACCTGATCATCGCCATGTATCATGATCAGGGTTTGATCCCTTTCAAGCTGCAATCCATGGGAAGAGGCGTGAATATTACCGCCGGACTTCCCATCGTCCGCACCTCACCGGATCATGGCACGGCGTACAACATCGCATCTCTGGGTATCGCACAGGCAGAGAGCATGAAAGAGGCGGTATATTTTGCACGGACGATCGCAATGAATAGATTGCAATAACACCTCGCGGAACACGGAGCGCTGCCATGATCGAATTTCACAATGTCCGGCTGTCTTTCGGGAAACAGGACATCTTTGATCATGCCAATCTTATGATCGCGGAGGGGGAATTCGTCTATGTCATCGGGGAAACAGGTATCGGAAAAAGCTCTTTTCTCCGTCTGCTCTACATGGATACATTGCCGACCTTCGGACGCGTGCGCATCGGCGGATACGATTCCTCGACGATCACGCGTCACCAGATCCCGTTTCTGCGTCGTACCATCGGCATCGTGTTTCAGGACTATCGCCTGCTTGAAGACCGGAATGTGTATGAAAACGTGGCATTCGCGCTGCACGTGACAGGAGCACGAGCCCAGGTCATCACCTCGAAGGTGCACCGGCTGCTGGCGGAGGTGGGCTTGTCGTCAAAAGAATTTTCCATGCCTGACGATCTCTCCGGAGGGGAGAAACAGCGTGTCGCCATCGCACGGGCGCTGGCGAACGATCCGGTAATTCTTCTCGCCGATGAAGCAACGGGGAATCTCGATCCTTCCGCTTCCCGCGATATTCTTGCCATTTTTGATCGCATCAACCGACGGGGTACGGCGATCATCATGGCCACGCACGACTACAGTCTGCTTGCCCAACGACCCGGACGCGTCATCAAAATACAGAACCGGAATTTTTACGATGTGGTCTGAGCAATCCGCTGAAAGGGAACAGTGCTGATGCATGAAGTTCATGAGGGATATGTTCTGCAAATCCCCGATACCGATTTTGTCGTTTGTGATGTCGAAACGACCGGACTCCATCCCGAGCGCAATCGCCTGACAGAGATTGCGCTCGTGCGTGTGCGCGGCAATACCGTCGTGGATCGTTTCGAGAGTCTGATCAACCCTCGACAGTTTATTCCCCATGAAGTGCAGCGTCTTACCGGTATCAGTAACGAAATGGTATACAGTGCTCCGGACCCCGCTTCCGTTCTGCCGGATGTCCGTCGCTTTATCGCGAACGCGGTCTTCGTCGGACACAACGTGCGCTTTGACCGCTCCTTTCTCGATACCGCATTGAAACGGCAAGCGATGGGTGCGCTGGATGTCCCGAATCTCTGCACTGCCCGCCTGGCCCGGCGTCTTGCGCCGAAAGGAGGCGGAAAGTCGCTCGGCGCACTTGCACGGCAATACGGCATACGGATAAGAAACCGTCATCGGGCGGCCGGGGATGCCGACGCGACGGCGTCGTTGTTCCTGCATTTTCTCCAGCTGCTGGAGGAAGAGTTCGACATTCACGAAACTGCGGACCTTCTCAGCTTCCAGTACCGGCAGATTTACAGAATCACAGGGGCGCCACGATACTACACCCGCCTTCAGGAACATCTGGCCGCGCTGCCACATGAACCCGGGGTGTACTTTTTCCACGGAAAAAAGGGACAGGTCCTGTATATCGGAAAAGCCAGGGATCTGAAAAAGCGTGTTGCATCGTACTTTTATCACAACATCGGTCACACGGAAAAAATCCGGCGTCTTGTCCGTGCCGTGCACGGCATCACCTGGAAGACGACACAAACTGAACTCTCGGCGCTGCTGACCGAATCGCGTTCCGTCAAACAGCATCAACCACCTTACAATACCCAGCTCAAGCGCTACAGAAAGTATCCCTTTCTGCGTATCGACATGGCCGACGACTGGCCGACTATCGGGTGGTGCTATGATCTCGGGGATGATGGTGCGGAGTATTTCGGACCGTTTCGATCACGTTTCGCTGTCGAAGATGCACTCGACAGCATCAATAAACTTTTTCTGCTGCGTGAATGCACGACGGCCATACATCCCTCAGCTGACAATGTGCCCTGCCTCTACTATGAAATCAAACGCTGTGATGCACCATGCGCCATGTTGACGGACAGAGATGAGTATCGCGCTGAGGTTGAGGATGTGATCGGGTTCTTGCAAGGGGGACGGGACGCAGTTCTCGAACGCTTTCGCGGACGCATGCGACAGCGTGCCGAAGAGATGGATTTCGAAGGTGCCGCAGTGCTGCGCGACAGGCTTGCCGCGATTGAGCGCATCATCCGGCAGCAGCGCCTGATGGTGTACTCAGTGCGCAGACAGAATCTGATCATCATCACCTTTGCACGGCGGACCAACGTGGAAATCCATTTGATCAGGGAGGGGATGCTCGCAGCGCAGTTCCTTGTCGATCAGACCCTGCTGCCGGATAGTAAACTGCGACCTGTTCTGGACGATGTGTATTTCAGCCGGCAGGAAAGAGCGATGTTTACCCGTGGCACGGAGGACATCGATGAGATGCGAATCATTGCTTCGTGGTGTCTGACACGGCGGGACGATTCACGTATTGTGGAAGTTGCCGAGAGCGACGACGCGGATGATCTGATCTCGTGTGTCCGTAGTGTCATGCGGGAAATGGTTGATGATATGCATGACGGCAATGCCGCCGCGGACGACGGCATTGCATAATTCAGAAGGGGCGGGTGAAGCGGATAATGAATGTAGGGGTCTCAGAGCGATCGAGACGCCATGCGGCTCCGATGCGGAAATCACCGTCGACGCTCCCGATAGCAATACCCACATCGGATTTCCAATCGTCAAGAAATGCGTCACCAAACCCGGCGGGGAGGGCACCATGCGTGACATCCTCCGTCGAAAGCGGTGTGATCTGATTCGTCGTCCCGGCGTCGGCGAAGAGAATGATGTTCGTACTCGTAAGTATGCGTTTGGCCCATCCGCGCGCGTTTCCTGCTATTGTGGAGCGGATGATGAATTCCGCATTCAGGAGAGCAGCGCTGCTACCGGTAAACTCCTTGTACCGGTATGCGGGCAGAGTACTCGGCCCTCCCAGTTCAAATGCACGCTGCAGGGGAAGAACCCCGTCACTGATGCCACCGCGCAAGCGCAGATTGAGATTCAGATGCGT
>JAGTUW010000257.1 GCA_018224345.1 Bacteroidota bacterium | reverse complement strand
GCTTGAAAAGCGCAGGATATGCTGCTCAACGCTTCCCTGTTCTTCACGCAGGTATTCAAGTGCCGGGCTCTGCGCTGAGAACCATATGTATTCCGCGGATATGAAATCATCGACCGGCGCCGGCCCGACGCTGTCGCTGCATGCTGCCACAGAAACGCCCAGGAAAAGGAGAAGAATTGCCGGCAACCAGTCAATGGCATTGCTGGGATGCGATATGTGTGCAGTGTTCACCATAGCAGTACTCCGAAACCGATACGGAATTCGAAAGTGGAAGTGTATACTGTGCCCGTTTCGTTTGCACGCCTGATGATGCCGATCACACCGCTCGACGAGGGAGTAATCTCGGGCTGCGCATCCGAGCCGTTCAGCCAGGCGCCGCTGTAGTGGATACCGGCACGGGCATGCAGTCCGTAGGTCAGTGGATAGACGGTGGAAAGTCCGAGCGAATAGATGAATTCACGGCTGCTGCCGAGCAGGAGACCGCTGCCGGCATCCGCCTGGAATTGCAGCCTGTCACCGGGATTGAAGGTGAACAATCCGTGCAGTCGCAACCAGGGCTGAACTTCGTCCTGCAGGCTGCGGTCAATGATGAAGATTTCCGAGCCGTTGGTCTGTGGGAGTTGTTCCCGTGTCGCTGCCAGTCCTTCACGCGCGAAGATTGACTGTCCGACCTCGATACCCCCGGCGAAATGCCTGGAGAAGTCATAACGCAGGCCGGCAAGGTATACACCGCGAAGAACATCTTTCGAGAGGTTGCCGCTTCCTCGCATCTGCTGCTGAGCGGCTCCCGACTCGATATAGGCATAGAGACGACCGTCGAGAATATCACGGAAGCCAAGGAATGGATGATGGTCGGGGAAGCGGTGCCCGTCAACGGGGCTACCCTGCGAAAGCGGGATTTCGCGCAGCGGAAGAGCGTGCACGGAGCCGATGATCCTTTCCCGTGTCGATTCGGAGGATGACACGGAAGCCGGCGGCTGCGCTGCCGCGGCGATACTCGGAGCGCTGTCGGCATCAGTGGCAGTAACTGCTGCGCTGCGTACTTCCGTTTTCCGCGCAGGTCTTTCTGCTCGAGCCCTTCCGGTGGGAAGGACGGAAACGTCGTCAGCGGATTGCGTCCGTGTCGCATTCGCGGAGGATACCGGCGCAGCATCCTGTGCGGACATCGCCGATCCGGAGGCAGCTGCAGCGGACTGCGCGGGTGAATTCTGCAGGGCATCTGTCTGCGAATCTGCCGACAGCCCGGTATGATGGGCGGTGTCATTCTCCGGAGAGAAGGGATCTGTGACAAACACGGCAGTAAGCGTGCCGACCATGATTCCTCCGCCGACGAGCAGAGTGACGATTTTCCGTGAGAAAAATGACGCAGCACCGCTGCCCCCGGCACCGCCTCCGGCCGCCACTGTCGGCGCCACCTTCGGAACGACCTCCTGGAGGACAGGTATGCGTTCGGCGAGTGCCTGCTGTGTCTTCAACGGTACGGCCACCGGTTCCGATCGGTTCTGAAGAGTGCTGTTCAGCGTGCGATACTGTTCGAGTACAGCCTGTTTTTCCGGATCGCGGCTGACTTCCCTGAGGAATGCACGCTCTGCGCGCCGGTCAAGCAGACCGTCGAGGTAGGCAAGCACTGTCTGTTCAAATGCTGCATTCATTCTGATTCTCCTGCCGGTCGGTTTTCAAACCGTTCAGCGAGCACGGTACGCAAGGTCTGTTTGGCCCGCCAGAGCCGCTGGCGGATGACGCCGATATTCGTGTGTGTCGCCTCGGCGATTTCCGCATAGGACATTCCCTCGAATTCACGAAGGATGACGGCTTCGCGCTGATTTGCGGGAAGTGCCTGAATTGCCCTATCGAGCGCCTGATGCATGGCACTGCGATCCAGTGCCTCGTCCGGCGCGAGCTGATCTTCGTCCTGCCCGTTCTCATGCTGGGCGCCAAGCCGCACCTGACGCTTCAGTCGCTTCAGGCAGTTAAGGCAGTTGTTGCGGGCAATCGTATACATCCAGGAACGGACGTTATCTCTTTCGAGCAGCGTGTGTGCATGATTGTGCACTTTTATGAACGTTTCCTGGAACATGTCTGATGCGAGATCTTCATCGCCGTGAACATAATTGAGTATGAAACGATAGATTTCGAGATGCCTTCGCGAATACAGTTCTGCGAAGGCACGCTCATTTCCATTGAGAAAAGAAGCAAGCAGCTCACCGTCAGACAGGGAGGAAAGGTCCATCGTATGTTGCTCTGTGCGCGTTGCTTCCCGGCGTGATTTCACTGCCTCATGGCTCATCGGAATAGCATTCACAGGCAGTATCGCTTGTCTCAATAGGCTTCGTTCGTGTTTCTCGGTCATTAAAAAATGGAGGACGGGCAAGGATGGCCCGTCCTCCAATGTACGTCAATCTATGGGAGAAGAAGCACTTTGTGGATTGCAGCGACAGCCTGTCCGTTCACGTCTGTCCCTGTAGCACGGATATAATACGTGCCGGGATCGGCGCGGCGGCCCGCGGCAGTCGTACCGTTCCACTGAAGTGTTCGTGTGTCCGCGTTGAATTCAGCGACAAGACGTCCGAGCATGTCCATGACCTGAATACGTCCCTGACGGAGAGGGGAACTGATCACGATGCTTACAGGTCCTGCTGTGGGATTGGGTGCCACTGACATGCTGAATGTTTCCGGTCTCTGCGGAACGTCTTCGACACCTGTTACACTCGATCCGCTCAGGATCTCGTATCGGGAGTTCAGATGTTCGTGTGAGCCGTGCATGATCAGAGCGTCTGTTGAGCGTGTATATGCCACACTTCTGGTACGAAGTTCGACGGCGATGGTTTCACCCGGCGCCACTGTGCGAGGCAGAGATGCCGTACCGGCAACTTCGAAACGTTCATCCGAGGAGAGCGCCAGGCCCGATATGGTCACCGGTACCTGCAGGTTGTTCTCGAAACGAAGCGAGTGGGTGGAGTTGACGTCGGCCTCGCCGAGTGCGATTTTCGGGATACGCCCGTCTTTCGGGAACATCGCAATTACCAGGGAAGCTGGCGCCGGCGAAATCGGTGTGCCGATCAGTGTCAGGAAATATGTCGCCGCGACCGATGAGCTGCTTGATTCAAAACGCAACGTCGCGATATCCTCGACACCGACGGTGCTGCTCTGCGAGGTCGGGGCGTACTTCACCGTGATGGTCGACTTTCCACTGCTGGGCACGGAAGGATTGTGCGGCTGAATTGTGATCGGCAACGGGGTCAACAGCGAATATATCCCTGCGTTGTTGCCGTCTTCCCAGAACGCATTGTTGATGGTGATGGACTGACTGCTGACGTTGTAGAGCTCAATCTCCACCTCGGAGCTGCCGTCGATCGGAGCGGATATCGTGTTGACATACACGCTGATGATGCTGC
This sequence comes from Bacteroidota bacterium, assembly GCA_018224345.1. GTDB lineage: Bacteria > Bacteroidota > Ignavibacteria > SZUA-365 > SZUA-365 > SZUA-365. The sequence goes on along the minus strand of JAGTUW010000257.1, from coordinate 5,026 downwards.
TGGAATCGATCCACGGCGGCAGAATGCCGGTGGATGCCCGGCCCGTGAGGTTTACACTCGCGGTCTGCAGATTCGGCGTCGAGGCAGGATTGTCAAAGGTGAATGTCAGCACCTCGTTGCGCACCTGGTTGACAACCGACGGCTGAAAGCAGACGGGAATCGATGCCGTTTCGCCGGCGCCGATGGTGAATCCGCTGCTGTACGGCAGGGAGAAGTCGCTTGAGAATCCGCTCAGCTGAATGTTGGATATGGCAATCGCAGACTGTGTCGTGTTCTCGAGCAGGACGTCGCGGCAGACCTGCGTCGATGTGTCCACCATGCCGAAGTCGAGATTGTTCATCACCAGTAACCCGTCAAAATCAGTCCATGGTCTGGTGAAGCCGACCAGGAAGATCTGTTCGACCTGGTTGCCGCCGTCGATAACGAGCATTCCGCTGCCGAAGCCACCGTAGCTGTTGTCGAAAGTCACCTGCACAGTTTCCGACGCGCCGTCGTCAATGGTGATACTGCTCGCGCTGACGGTAAAGCTGCTGTCGCTGAACAGGTCCAGTTGCAGGGAGAGCTGGCTTCCACTGATGTTCGTAATGGTAAGATCCCTGGTGACCGATGCAGCCGGGGCGGCCTCGAAGGGGAAGAAGAAGTCCATACCGTCATACTGCGTGGTGAACAGGGTTCCTCCGGTACCGGAACTCACATGCATCGTCAGTGTGAGCGAGTCCGTATGCACTCCGTCGGTCACGGTGAGCAGTGTCGTGTATGTACCGGCGGTGTTGCTCAGGAAGCTGATCCGCAGGTCTTCACCGTACGTCACGGTGACCTGACGGCTTGCCGGATCCAGGCTGAATTCCGCATCGCCGCTGAGTGCTACATCGAGTGTGACGGGGTTCGCGGCAGTGTTCTGAACGAATACCGGAATGGGCATCTGCACGCCCGCAGGTGCGCTGAACTCATCCTGGAAAGGCACGACCCACTTGTAGGGACGGTTCATGGCGTAAACCTTGATCGGTGCCGACGTCGTATAGCTTCCGTCGCTCACTTCAAGTGTCGCGGAGAAGTGTCCCTCGGCATTGCTGAGAAAATCGACATAGACAGTTTCCGAACCGTCGGCCGCCAGACTGACGGTTTGGCTCCCGGCGTAGGAGAATGCCGCATCACCGGCCAGTGTCACCGTGACCGGATAGGCGTTTCCGGTGACATTCTGAATAGTGATGGGAACCTGCGTGGCTGTACCGACATCCGCCATGATATCGTGGAATGGCGGAAGCAGCACGAATGGGCCAGGCGGGGGATTGACGTTTGCGGACAGCGTGATCGTATCAGAGAGCGTTCCGTCCGTGACGGTCAGAAGGGTGCTGTAGCTGCCGGGAGTCGTGCTCATGAATTGGATCAGCGCCACATCGGGTTGCCCCGGATCCAGCAGCATGGACTGGCTGAGCGAATCCACGCTGAATTCGGGATCACCACTCACCGATACGCTGAGCGTGACGGTACTGCTGCCGGAATTCTCGATGAAAATCGGGATCTGTACCGGAATCCCGGCCGTCGTTTCCACGTTTTTCATAACCGGGAATATGTAGTGATAGGGATTCGTCCCTTGAGCGTGACTCTGCAGAATACCGCAGAGCAACATGACAAGGAAAATTCTGAAAGTTTTTGCGATCATGACATCACCTCGTTAAAAAAAAATCATTTCATCAGCAACGGCCATTGCTTTACTCCCTCTAAGACAACGGGAAGTAAAAAAAATCACGCCCGAAGGCGTGATCGAAAAGATTTTTTTCTGCCGGTGCAGCGTGACGGACAACATGATAAAGTGGACCGGAGAGCGGACATTCCGTCGACCACGTGTTCCATGCCGATGCGGAGCGCGTCGGGTTCCCCGGAATGAGATGCGATTGGATGGCATCCATGATTCACATCTCGGGACGACCACGAAGGGACAGTGTTCGAGCATCGAGGGGGGGGGACATATTTCGGATACCGTCACCAGCAGAGGTGCTCTGCACACCCGAACCGCAACTAATTCACAACGCGCACGGGCACCATCCGTTGCGCTCCCTGACACTCGAACAGGACAAACAACAGTCCGCCAGGCAGGCCTTTCGTTGATAGCGAGTGACGCACCTCACCGTCCGGTCCGCTTGTACCGCGCATCGCAAACACGATTCGCCCCAACACATCATGCAGACGCAATCTCCAGGCAGTGTCGTGTGCAAGCCCGGTGACGTGCATATTGATTTCAGTGTGCGCTGGCTGCGGATATAGTGATATCTTCATGGATTCCGGTGCGGGCGTGTGATCGACGCCGGTTGACGTAGACGTGCGGAACTTTACCGGATGGCACCAGTCGCTTGTGTGCTCCTCGCTGCGTGCACGGACACGTATAAAGTAATCCCGATTCAGCTTCAGCCAGGGATCGAGTACCACTGACGTTCCGGAAATCCAGCCGCTCTGCTCGTAAGGATGCTCGTCGAAGATTTCATATTTCAGTGAATTTGACGGCATATCCTCCACAAGCTCAAGCTGATACTCCGTAGCGCCGTCCACCGACGACCAGTGTGCCGTGCATTGCAGGCTGCCCGGTCCCTGCGTGTATGTGACGTCCGGCGGCGGAAGCGTCCGTTCGCCGGTCCATGTGACGAGATGGAATAAGGCACCGGCAACTGCAGAGCCGCTGTCCGCGTGCGTTACTTCCGCAAGTGCGGGATCGTAAAGGTAAAACGGCCGGGGAGCAGTCTCCCAGCTCAGTCCGCCATCATTCGAGTGCAGCAGTTTGCCGATTCTGCCGACAGCGATGACATGCCGTTCGTTTGCGCAGGAGACGGCGGTAAGTCCGAACGGCGGATGCTGCAGCGAGTCGTGCACGATTTGCCAGGATGATCCACCGTCCGTTGTTTTCGCAATCACATCCCGTTGCGTATCCGCTTGTCCCGTCGCAACACCGTAGGCAAGCCAGCCGACATGTGCTGAAGAAAATGACGGGGTACGTCCGCCTGGCATCTCCCCTCTCTGTTCCCACGTATCGCCGTTATCCGTTGAGCGATAGAGCGTGTTCGAGATCATCTGGGTGGCAAAGAGTGTGCCGTCCTTTGCGTAGGCAATCCAGTTCGTCTTGTAATCCACAAAAGGGATGTCGATAGTTTCCCATGTATCACCGCCATCCGATGTTCTGTAGAGCACCGAGTGATCCTGATCGACATATCCCCCGGTGCGGATGCCGTGCATCGCATCCTTCATCGCAAGACAGGAGAGGACAATCCCCCGTGCGGAATCCGCAAGAGGTACGGAGGTCCATGTGTGACCGCTGTCATTCGACCGCAGCAGGAAGGGAAGTCTGACGCCACCCGATTCAAGTGTACCCGAGCCGTACGCGAAACACATCGCGGGCGTCGGTCGCGAGACCGAGTTTATGTAGACTTCTGCAAAGGGCCGATGCAGTGGCGCCTGGATTTCACCCCAGCCGTTTTGCTTCAATGTCATCGTTCGCTGCCAGTTCAATCCCTTGTCATCAGACACCTGCAACACGAAGTCATTCTGGATTCTTCCTCCCGTGAGATAGAAACCACCCTCACAGGCGGCGATCCCGGTTGCTGTTTCCTGTCCTGTAAACTGGGATTTTCCGGTGACGAGCCATTCCGGTACAAGCTGGGCATAACAGAAGGTGGTTGGAAGGATAAGGGAAGAAATCAGGATAAAATGAAAATAGAGAAAGAGTAACACGTGGTTTGAAGAAGCATGATGCATACCGAAGGCCCTGTCGTTGAGTGCACGAATACAGTTTCAAGAACTGACAGAACAATCAGTCGAATGGTTACATGATAAAGGGATAATACGATGCCATACTGCAACACCACAGTGGGATTGAGATGGATCGTGATATTCTGCGGTGTGGTCTGGAGGAGGTCGGCCTTCAGTGCCTGGCTGAGCCAAGAGGCCGTTTCAGAATTCGCGCGACGAAAGGTTGATGCTGCGCAACAGCGCAGCCACTTGCTGGAATGCATCGATCTGGACCTGGTCCCTGGACAAACCACCGAGAGCATCTGATTCATCAAGAAACATACGCTGAGCAAGTCCACGAACACAGAAATGGGCTCACCGTTGTCTACTTGCACCCATCGACGGAGTTGAAATTGCCTCCGCACATTACTTATATGGCCGCGGCTCACGACTGCCGCAGTTTCCAACTCCGTTATCTTCCACGCACTCAACGGCGGAGTCAGCATGACACGCAGGATCCTGCCCGCTTTGGCACATAGATCCGTCCACCTGTTCCAAAGTCAAGCGATCACAGATTTCAAAGTTATCTGTCCAGTTTTGGAATGATCCCGGAATGGTGGACGAATCATCCCGGAATATATAGAACGCTATCCGTCTCTTCGATAATCCGACTGCATTCTTCTCATGTGGTCTCATGACTTCTTGGCCCCGGAGATGGATGACGGAAGCGGTCGGTTTGACCTGAACCGTGGCGACCACCAGAACTCAATTGTGCAGCATCGGCGCTGTGGATCTGAACAGTCCAACGGACGTTCCGAGTATGAGATGCCTGGCTGAATCCAGAACGGCGCCGGTAATCCGATCATGCTTCCCTATCTCAAGATGGATTTTCTGCCACGATGCACCATAGTCAGTGCTCAGATAGATATATGGATGCGCACCCGCGAGTGCGACGATGGAATCGGCAACTATTATGAACCCCTTGAATCCTGTTTCGCCCCGCTCTTTGATCCAGGTATTCCAACTCTTGCCGTGGTCCGTGCTGCGCAGAAGCCTCGATGGCGTCATGCAGAGAATTGCAGACCCGATGTTTGCAACATTGCCGAGGAACCTCCTGACCAGAAGGGAATGCCACTCTCTGGAATCAGGATTCCGATAAAACAATGTGTCGTTGCGCACCACATAGATCCCGCCCGAAGTTGCCTGGATGTCACGAGCCCCGCTGAACATGGCTTCCGTCGACCAGGTGTCGCCTCCATCGGTGCTGAAATTGTGCTCTTGGCCGCTCGTGTACACATGCATGTCTTGC
>JAGTUW010000256.1 GCA_018224345.1 Bacteroidota bacterium | reverse complement strand
CGCCGAACAATACGATATTCCTGTCAGTCATTGTCGCTCCATGGTAACACATTCAAATCGAGATTTCCTCCGGAGAGAATGATACCCACGCGTTTGCCGGCGAAATCGCGGCGGTGTTCGAGCACGGCGGCGAGCGGAACGGCCGCGGAGGGCTCGATGATGATGTTCATTCTTTCCCATACCAGGCGCATGGCATGGATAATCGCATCGTCTTCGACGGTGAGGATATCCCGCACATACGTCCGGATGATGGGGAAGGTTTTGTCACCCAGGCTCGTCAGCAATCCGTCGGCGATGGTGCGCGGGTTTTCGGAAGGAATAATGTGTCCTGCGCGCAAAGACCGCATGGCGTCGTCGGCGCCTGCCGGTTCCGCACCAAGAACGGCGCTTTGCGGCGAGTAGTAACGTACTGCGAGGGCGGTCCCGCTGAGCAGTCCCCCGCCACCGACGGGTGTGATCACGACGTCGGGGTCACTGATTTCGTCCAGCAGTTCCCGTGCCGCGGTCGCCTGTCCGGCGATGATACGCTGGTCATTGTAAGGATGGATGAAGGTCGCGCCGGTGTCCTGCAATACCACGTCGAGCGTTTCCTCGCGGGCCTGCAGCGTCGGTTCACAGTCAATGATGTGTGCACCGTAGCCCTCCACGGCGCTGCGCTTGACCGCCGGCGCGTTCGACGGCATGACGATATGCGCCGGTATACCACGCAGTGAAGCAGCAAGCGCAAGCGCCTGTGCGTGGTTGCCGCTCGAATGCGTCGCCACTCCCCGCGCCGCTTCCCGCCCGGAAAGTGACAACACGGCATTGCTCGCGCCACGGAATTTGAAGGCCCCGACTTTCTGGAAATTCTCGCATTTGAAAAACAGCCGGCACTGCGCCAGCCGGTCCAGCGTCGAGCAAGTCATCACGGGTGTGCGATGGACCTGCCCGGAGATACGTTCTGCCGCGGCTTCGATGTCAGCACGGGTCGGAAAACTTTGCATGTCGATAATCAGTGAAGAGAGAAATGGCGGTTCCGGATTTCCGTTTCGGACAATATGGCAAAAAGTTGTGAATGATACGGGGTCTCCCGGCACGGCGCTCCCCGGCGTAGTGATTCCGGCATCCACTCCTGCGGAAGCGGGGTGCGGAACGTGATTTTACCCGACGGCGACGGAGGCTCAGGCGGCATGAAGAAAATCCACTCCCTTGCGATAGCCATGACGTCCGAACCAGCTCCCGATCCGTTCACGCGCCCCGCGGTTTCCGACAAAGGACACACTGAAGGCCTCACCGGGACCCGGCAGGTTATCAGCAGCGATCACAGGAGCATCTTCAATGACATGACCGATCTTGTCGGGATCGACATCCACCCAGCTCCTGACGACAACGCCCTGCTGCTGCAGCATGCGCACGCGCCGGCGTGTAGTTCTGCCCGACCCCCAGATGATGACCTCGGGATGGAAAGGATTGATACGTTGCAGATAGCGGGAAAGATAGCGGGCTTTGATCCCGTAGAATGCATCGATGGAATACCGCGTATCGGTGCGTGAGAGTCGCTGCGGCGGATCGTTCCAGCGCAGTACGGGCCGGTCAATCCGTGCCATGCGCACACCGGCATCCATCCATCGCAACCACAGTTCGTAATCCTCCGGAAACGCACCGTCGCGATACCCGCCATGTCGGACAATGAGATCATGACGGAACATGACGGACGGATGCGCGAACGGGGATTCCACGAAACGTTCCAGCGCAATTTCCTCCGGTGTGCGCAGGCCGTTGAGCCAGTCGACATGCAGCGCATACCCCTGTGCGCGCATGCGGTCACCACCGAACAGCACCTGCCCGCCCACCAGACCGATATCCTCCCGCTCGTCGAGAAACGCACGCTGTGCATCAAGTCTGCCGGGGAGACTTTCGTCATCGGCATCCATGCGCGCGATATACTCCCCCGTCGCCTCCTCGATACCCGCCGTCAATGCCTGCACGATGCCGCCATGTGGAATATGCAGCACACGCAGGCGGCCGGATTCGCGGGCCATGACATCGAGTAGCTCCCCGCTCCCGTCCGTCGACCCATCATCGACAGCGATCACTTCCACGTCTTCGCATGCATGTGCACCCAGACTCCCGATAGCGAGGGCGACAGTGTCACGGGCATTGTAAACGGGCATGATCACGGAAACGGTTTTCATACAGATACCGATAAGACTATCCTTATATATTCACGTGCCATTCGTCACTTCTCATGCGATCAGCAGAAGAGCGATGGCGGCACAGGCGAGGTACAGGTAGTTGCGCGGCACCAGGCGTTCTCTCCATATCAGCATTCCGGCGATTGCCGACAGCACGATGATACCGATCCCGTTGATGGGAAAGACGACCATGCCGGGGAGTTCACGTAACGCGAGAATGAAAAACCAGGCGGAGAGCATATTGACGACGCCGAGCAGAACGCCCACGATAAGGACGCGCGGGGTAAGCCGTGCGCCCTCCCGACAGGCAGCGACGATGGTAATGATCATTGCTGTAGTGAACACCACCTGCAGAAAGTCGGATGGATTGGCGACGGGCAGGAACTCCTTCTGGATTTTGAAAAGAAAGTCCGTCGCACCATAGGCGAAGAACAGTATCAGTCCCCATCCCAGACCGTCACGGAGTAACGGACGCAGCGATGCGCGGGTGATGGGCTCGCGCGAGGCCAGCGGCAGGGCGAGAAAGGCCAGCGCGATTCCACCGAGCTGGGCGGCAGTAGGGATTTCCGCGAAGAACACAATGGACCCGGCTGTCGGCAGAACGGCGGAGAGACGCATCAGCGTCACGGGAATGACCATGCCGAGCGTGTGCACGGTCTGCATGAACAACCAGAAGCATGTGACAAAGAGAATACCGAGCACGACCCCCAGGGCGAGGAGTTCATATTCAGCCAGTATGTGTATCGATTCCCCGCTCCCGGCAATCGATACTCCTGCGGCCACGACATAGTTGACAGCAAACAACGCGAATGTCGGAATGCGATACCGGCTGGCGTATGTGAACAGCATGGCAACCGATACGCTGCAGAGAATGGCAAGAAGAAGAAACACCATGTTTCACCCTTACCATCAGACCGATGCGACGCAGGCTGTCCACCGGAAGCAACGGCGGGGGTCATGCCATGCACATGCATGCCTCCCGCAGCGCCCTTGTTCGCGCGACATTCTGGTACGAGCGGCATGTATTGTCCTGCAATCCGTCACTTCCGCAACTGCAAGGACAGTTCTGTATGGGACGGATGAAACCAGGCCTGAAGGAGCTCGCGGAGCATCGCATACTGACGGGGTTCGATCACAGGAACAGTGATTTCAATACTGCGTGTCACTTCCACGTCATGCGCATCGGCCTCGATCACCGAACGCACGCTGCCGATTTCATTTGCAACTTCGAGAGCCGCAGGAATGCCGACTGCGCGGACGTTTTTCGGAAGATGCAACGTCATTCGCACCGTTTCCTTCATCGCGTCGGGAAGAGACAGTGGTGTGCTGCGATTCTTCGCACCCAGCGGTAGATTCATATCCGTCATACCGCCTGGAGGCACCGGTATCCGGAAGGTAATCACACCGTCCACCGCTTCCAGTGCAGTTTGCGTACTGACTTCCACTTCACAGACGGTTTCACCACTGACGTGGATTGCCGGCGTACCGGCCACGACTTTCATACCCTCTCCTGCCGTAGAGAGAGACCTGGCTGCAACCCCTTTGAAGGCAGCCGTATCGAGTGCATACCCGCGCACACCGGATGTGGAGATGCTGCTCCTGCCCGAGACGTTCAAATCTTGTGCCAGCGTCAGCACAGTCGTAGCGGAGACTGATGCAGGACCCATCATCGGGCCCGGCTTGTACTGCCTCGATGCATCTGCGCCCGCGGTGAGAGGTAGATACGTATGCGCACTGAACTGCGGAGGCAGCGGTCCGTGTTGAGGCCGGGACGGATCCAGCACCAATTCCGGATAGGCGCCAACACCACGGCAAATCACCGCGGGCCTGGAATACAGATAGGGCGATCCGATATCAAAGGATCCTGGTGCTGTCTCGCGACTGCCACCGACCTCGTACTGGCTTTCACCTTCTTCTTCCGGTGGCAGGACCTCGGTCGCAAAGAGTACCGGAACCGCCTCAATGCCTGCGGCGACACAGAGATCCGCCAGCAGTACGGCACGGTCGAGATCGGAGCCGACATTGGCGCGCAGTGTCGCGGCAGGACTCATCGCCCGGAACCCGAGGATATCGAGCGGGCCGTCCATGCGTCCCACGCGCTGCAGCATCCAGCGTTGCAGTGCCATGACGCGGTCTACGGGATCAGACACCGTCCGTGCAATGGAATCGACCACAGCCCTGGCGGGGCCGAGGTCGCCGCCGCCCGCCTGTTGCAGTGTATGCCGAACCATCTCCGCGGGGGAGACCGTTGTGAAATACAGCACAGGGAGAAAGGTGTCGAGCGGTGGCTGTCCGGACTCCACTTCCACGATGGGCATATCCCTCTGCTGCCAGGTATAGGTTTTCATTCCGCTGGCCGACGTCATTTCCGGTTGTTGCTCACCACGGAGCATGACATGGTTGAGCGTCACTGCATCGGGCACGGTCACATGCACGGTCATTGCGGCGATGGGGCTGCGTCCGCCGAACACCACTTTCCCCTGGAGTCCCGGATACATGCCCGGGCGCGTCGTCAGTCGATATGAAAAATCGACGAGCGCACCGATTTCGAGTCCGGTATGTGTGACCACCATTTCCCGGAGGCCAAGATACGGCGCTGCGCCTGCCGCATAGCGGGGCAGCACTTCATTGAAGGCATTGAAGGGGGATTCGACCTTCTGGCCGTCGCGCATCGTCGTCACCGAACGGAGAATCTCAAGGGACTGATAGCGCGGGTCATAGGTAATAAAGGATTCACCGTAGGCGCGCCTGAATCCGAAGGATGTCAGCAGGCGCTGTTTGTGGCTGTAGGTATATACCACACTGCCGTCTGTATTCAGGACATACTCATGTGTGATGTCCTCGTACACCGCGTCGGCATTGTCGTATTGCGCCTGTGCGGTGAGTGTCAAGAGTGCAAAGAGTACAAGCGTGATCATGTATTTCATGGTATCTCCCCTGCGGCTATTTGGAAAGGATGACGGGTGATTCGGCGAGCGTTTTGCGGGCGAGCAGGGCGCGGCGGAATTCCGGCCATTCCTCCGCTTCGTAGATACGTTTTTCCATGCGATGCGTGGCGGTGAAGTGTAGTTTGCCGTTTTCAACGGACATCATGCTCCTGAAACTTGCGGCATCGCCGGCATGCGTCGGCGTCTCCGGAAGCTTCCGTGCGCGCGCGCCGTCCGGAAGGATAATCGATTCCTGCACATCCACCAGCCGGGAACAGCGCTGACGGAAGCCGTACTTTCTTGTCTCCATATTGCTGCGTGTTCCGAGTTCCGGAGCGTGGAAAAAATCACCGAAGGGATTGCGTGCCAGCAGCGGGATAAAATGCCAGGCATCACCCGTGTATTTCGCGAAGGCCGGGATACGATACTCGATACGTACGCTGAAGGGATTGCTGATGTCATTCGGATCGGGGATATGCTGTCGCGTCACTTCGGCGAGCGGATACACTGCGGTGAGCATGGCGCTGTACGTATTTTCCCAACCGGATTTGTAACTGCGTGTGAAGGCACGGCGCATCAGCGCGTCGGATTGACCTTCGGCCTGGATCTCGACGACACCGGTGAGTGTACCGTCCGCATCCAGCGTGGCGTCATTCTTCATCCGCATATAATGGTTTTCGGCCGGAGATATCGGGGTAGTCATCACATCGGCGCCCTGCGGGAGACCCATGAGATACTCCTGCTGTTGCTCGGCCGAGGACCATTCCTCACGGACGCCCGGGATCCAGGTCGGATCCAGCAGCATCCAGTGTCCGTTGCTTCTCTTGACGACGGTGACACTGTGGTTGAACTGATCGGCGGGAATGCGATCGATACGCGAACCGGCCATGGTCATTGCGGCATAGGATTCAAAACCTGCCGCCCGGAGCATGGTCACGACCATGCCGGCCATGTCCTTGCAGACACCACAGCGATCCGCGAAAGTCATTTCACCCGGATGCAGGGTATACCCTTCACCCTCTCCCATGGAAATACCCGAGTAGCGGATTTCTTCGGCAACCCAATGGTTGATAATGCTGATTTTCTCGAGTTCATCGGTGACGCCCTCCAGCAGCGCATCCGTCATGGCCTGCACTTCCGGTGTCACGTCGAAGGCGCCGAAATCCTCATTGACTCCGTAGAACCAGGTGGATTTCGCATACCAGTCCGGTGAAGTCGACAGCAGCAATTTCGTCGCGACATCCGATGCTGCCACCATGTCCGGTTCACTCTGAAACACGGGAATATCACGTGCATACCAGCAGTAGGTCACCTTCCCCTCGCGTGTGAACATACCGTGTGTCGGATGCAGTTCTTCCTGCGGTGTCGGGTGCTGCGCGGCCGAAGGATTGACATCCACGGTAAAACGGTGGTCATGGCGCGGATGGAAGTGGACGTACGAGGTCAGCGCCCCGTTGTAGACTTCATATTGCAGCGGCTTGTCTTCCGGCATCAGTACACGGAACACTTTTTCAAGGACCGGCACAGAGGACCAGAATTCCACGATTTCGTAGTAATGTCCTTTCATCGGCGGAACGAAGCGGCTGTCATCGTCCTGATCCTGCAGCAATGCATAAGTAAAGCCCTTGCGGAAAATCAGTGTTTCCACGGCATCGCCGGGTTCGAGCCAGCCGACGGAAACGAGTTTCTGCCTTGCTCCCCAATAAATGGCGCGGGCCGGTGCGGCGTAGTCGTGGATATCGGATGAAGGGACCGTGTACACACTACCGTCCTTTCTGTATACACGCACGTGCAGGACTTCCACATCCGCTGACAGCGGGTCATAGTCGAAGGTCACATTGCGCATTTCACGCGCGCCTTTTTCCGTGAGAATTTTCGTGAGCTTGTGCATGTGCACATAGCTCAGACCGGAATCCTGCACGTCGACATCCGTACTGTCATACAGTACCACGACATCGGCGCCCGGATATTCCGCAGTGGAAACGGCTTTGCGAAGGTGATCGAGATTGTGGTCATGCTGCGCCGACAACGGCGTCAGTGAGAACATCAACAGTGCCGCCAAGGCGGCGGAGATGGTGCGTAGTTTCATCGCATCGTCCTGAAATTGGGCAGAATACATAACAAGAGTTGTAGCAGTTTACGAAAAACCGACTTCAACCATAATACGGATTTTCCGTTCCACCGCGAAAGGATGAGAGCACTCTGTGTAATGGTTCATACACAAAAAAAAAGCGACGCGGGTATGCGTCGCTCTCGGGCAAATCCGGAAATTTGCTGACAATCTGAAATAATATCAACGGGAGTAGTATTCGATGACAAGCGGGAAATCGCAAATCACCGGAATCTTCTCACGCTCAGGTTCTGAAACCAGTGTGACGGATAATTCGGGTTTGGAGATCGCAAGATACTCCGGAGGACGAGCCACTTTGACGGCATCATTGAAACAGGATATCTTGCGACTTTTCTGACGGACAGAAATCACGTCATTGACGCGCACCTGATACGAGGGAATATCCACCCGCTTTCCGTTGACCTCGATATGACCATGCGTCACATACTGCCGGGACGCATACATCGTACGGGCAAGGCCGCCACGGTACACGAGTGCATCGAGACGTGTTTCCAGCATAATGGCCATATTGTCAACAGTGTTTCCCACCTTGAGGCTTGATTTTTTGTAGTAATTCAACATCTGTTTCTCACTGATGTTGTATTGCCAGCGCAGACGCTGCTTTTCCACAAGCTGCTTTTTGTAATCGGATACCTTCGCGCGTCTGTTACGTGAAAGACCGTGGGCACCTGGAGGATGCGGCTTGCGTTCCATGATTTTCGATGCCTTGGGGGAAAGGGGAACGCCAAGCTGGCGTGAGAGTTTGACCTTGGGGCCGTTGTACTTCATACTGGGTTGCTCCGTGAACCTTTATGTTCCTGATATCCTCTGTTCAACATGGTGTGACACTTTCATGCTCCATTATGGACGCACTTCGCCCGCAAGAAGAGCATCGGTAAATATACGTCCGTAAGGGCAAATATCAAAATACGGATGACGAACCACAGAAGAAAAAACCACCAATGCACCAAAACACGAACAAGAGCACAAAAAGGTTTTCAGATCGCTCCTTATTCAGCAATAAGCGCCTCGAAAAAATCCTCTGTGTTCCCTGTGAACCCTGTGGTGCAATTTCTTACCGCACCACCACCCCCCGTACCGCATGCCCCCCGGCCGAGACCAGGCGCAGCAGATACAGACCGGGAGTGAGACGGTGCGCGGAAGGACGCAGACGCAACACCGG
>JAGTUW010000255.1 GCA_018224345.1 Bacteroidota bacterium | reverse complement strand
TCGCAATGGATTTCACCCTACAACACGCAAAGTCTGAATATGAACAATCATCCTCCGGCGGATCCGTACCGGCTGGAATTCTGTTTCTGCATCTGCGATGGTGTTGATTCCATACGTATTGACATGCGCATACTCGCAGACAACATGGCGACGGTACTGCTGGACGGGACTCCGTTGTTCGCCTTCTCCAATCCCAATGCAGTGAGCAATTTCCAGCAGCCCGGACATTTCGTCGAGGTGGTGCCTGTACAGCCCGGGACGCATTGCCTGCAGATTGATCTGCGCAACTGGTCCGGTGTTGCCATGGGTGTCAACGCGGCCGGTGTTATCACAAACGCCGATCCAGGCGGCGGTGCCATTCTGCTCGACCCGTCCTGTTGCGACTCAACCGGTACGATCATCGGTCAGAAAATCTATGACCGCAACTGCAACGGTATCGAGGACAATCGTCCGAACAACCAGACACTGGAGCCACCGTTGCCCGGTTGGACGATCACACTCAATCCCGGCGGTTTCACAGCGGTGACCGATGCCAATGGCTTCTTCTATTTCAATGATGTTCCACCGGGAACGTACACGCTGACAGAGACGCCGCAGAGCGGCTGGGTACCGACCAGTCCTGCGAGTGGTTCACAGACGGTGACCGTCGGCGTCAATCAGGTAGTGTATGCCAACTTCCTCAATTGCAAGAACCCACCCGACCCCTGTGACGAATTTTCCGAAGGACGTCTCGATACCACCTGCTGTACATACCACTTTGATATAAGCAACGTGGTCGGAGACATCACGCAGATCAGTTACAATGTCACCGGCGGAACGGTCAACGGCATGTCGTTCGATCCCTGCGCCTACACGACGACGCCGGCCAGTCTGGCAGGCAGCAGCAGCGGGGTGATCAATTTCGGTACCCCGTGCAATGACAATATGCAGGTAAGCGTGGATGTCACACCGACGACGGCCAGCGGCGAGATCTGCATCAAGTGGGTCGTCGTCCATGCCGATGGTTCGCGTTGTGTGTACGAGACCTGTTGGACCTGCGAGCGTCCGCCGCTCGAGCGTTGTGACGACATCAAGGCCCAGCCGTTCCATCAGCAGAACGTGTCGATCGACTACCGTACGTTTACCATCATCAATCAGAAACTCCCCGCCTCCCCGATTTGCAGCATCGATATTTCGATGGAAGACAGCGGAGGAAATTCTCCGACAAGCGGATGGCAGGGTGGCGATCTGTACATCGATGGTGCGTTGATACCGACCGGCACCCGATTCGTCTTCCCGTATGATCGCATTCCCAATGCCGGTGCTTCGGACATTTCATCCTACAATGCCGATACCGTCCGCTTCAATCTCGGTATTGACTACACCGTAAGCTGGACAGGGATTGTCACTTTTGTCATCGCGCACTGCGATGGTGACACCTGTGTCGTGCGTTATGGTCCCTGGACGGCGGCGAAGCCGGGTGGTTCGGGTCCTGTTGTCGTTGTCGCCGAAAAAGCCGAGCGCCGGTTGTTCGGTCAGGGACTGCGCATCCGCAACACATCCGGCGGACCCATCCGTTGGGTGAGTGTCGCGGTGGAGAACGGCCAGGATGAAGTCTACGCGGTCAGTGCTGCGCAATGGCTGGGTGCGGAACAGTATCCCGGAGCAGAGTTGCTCGCTCAGAGTGCGCAGGGGCGGCGCAAGGCCCTGTTTACTTTTGCGGAGGATCTCGCTTCCGGTGCGGTCTCCGACCTGATTCACCTTGTGATCGCACGTGACAGCAGCCAGACGCAGCCGCCGGTGATTCGCTGGACGACCTACGGCGATGACGGCAATGCGATTTCGTCCGATACCATCAGTATCGGCGGAACGGTCACAACAATTCGCGGTCCTTCCACGACGCTGTCGCCGGAAGACTTTTCCCTGTTGGAAAGTTTTCCCAATCCGGCACGGACGCAGTTGACGGTCAACTTCGCCATGGGCAAAGCCGCCAATATCCGTCTGGAGCTTTACGACGGCAGCGGCCGGCTTGTCTCGACCATTCGTGATGGCTACGAAACGCAGGGATTGCGTTCCGTACCGCTCTCGACCGCAGGTCTCTCTCCCGGCAGGTATTTCCTCCGGCTCAGTTCCGGAGACCGTGCCGATACACAGTCGTTTGTTATTGTCAAGTAACGGCGGCAGATAATCCAATCAGGGGCCGATCCGGGATGCCGGGTCGGCCCCGTTTTTTATCACGAACAGGAGGAGCAAAAAGAATAAACCGTATTTGTTGACACAGGGACTTGACTTTTATTTCGGAAAGTGGTAAGTAGCACTGTTCACGATTTCAGAGCGCATTGTCTCCAGAATCAGGACACGCCAGGGGGTGTATCGCGTGCCGGGTTTTGAGTGCGTCCGAGCATGATTGGCTATTTGTTTTATGTTGTAACCTATAGATTCCACCGTTCCGGCAGGGAACGGTGTCGACGGCCCTGACCGCACGTCCTGCACAGCCGCTGTAGTGGCTGCCAGGACGTTGCATCGACGATCATGTCAGATGCTCTGCCCATGTCTCCGACCGCTTCTTGCGAATCACGCATGCTGTATCCGGCCGCCGTGCATCCGGTAGAGCCGGAACGTTACACACAGTACAGTGAAACAGCAGGAAGCCATCATGAACAATCGCGTACTTCTCAGGGCGCTACTCGTTCTGTCGCTTGTCGCACCGTTGTGTTTTGGTGCACTCATGGCACAACAGGCGCCGATCATTCCACGCTTCGTCCCGCCGGACATCAGTACCGAAGGATTCGAGGCCCATTATCGTGATATGGCGGTCATCGAAACCGACTGTCGCAATGTCGAAGAGGCTACGTTGCTCTCTGAGGAGTTGATCCGCAGTGGAGCGCTGATAGCCATTGTTTCATCACCACAGCGCATGCTTGGATGGGTGCCGAGGGATGTCGTTGCCGAAGTTCGCGCCACTGCGTTGCAAAGCGCTGACCGGCGCATCGGGGTGCGCTGCATTGCCTACTCAGTGGAAGAACTCGATGCCGCCGAAAGCGGCAATGTGTTTTCCAAGCGGGAATACAATGAAGCAGACCAGACGTTGAGGGATTATCTCGCATGGGTGCGTCTGCCCATGACACCTGAACGGGAGCTGGCAAGGGAACAGGCAGAACAACGCTTCCAGCTTCTGAAGGATGAATTGCCGAATGACGCTCCCGTGGAGTATGATATGGCGACAAGCAATGCCGTCGGCGGCGATACGGAGGTCATGATCAGTTCCCATGCCACCTCGGGCCATGGACATGTCGATCATACAAGTTTTTTCCTGGAAAGCCGTATAGGGACAGGGTTGTGGAACTGGCAGACCTCCGTATACAATGATTACAAGATCTTCTATGTGAACGGTATTGCCTTCTGGGCATCCCAGGCCGCGAAATACGGAAGATGGATGACCACGCACTGGCGTCTCTACGGCAGAAATCACAGTGCCTGTCAGCTCGATGGTGAGGCCGTCAACCTCGGAAAGGCGACATTCATTCCCATCGTCATCGACCGCGTGACCACCGGGAGCGCCCCGAGCATAGGCGGATTGAGTCTCATGAGCCGCTGGGTCATCAAATACAATCGCGATATGAGATCGGCGACCGGGCACAAGGAGTCCATCTGCGGTTTCATCGCCTACAAGGGGACAGCAGGCGAGGGAATCTGGCCCCATGCCTCCTTGGTTGGCTGGAACGACGGCAAGATCGAAGGAATGTATTTCGCATTGGACAATCAGTACTGGCAGGCAGTGCCGGACCCGCTGGCGAATCCGATGCGCAATGTCATCGCACATGAGATGGGTCATTTGTGGGGGGCGCCGGACGAGTATTATTCTACACAGGCCTCCTGCGATTACACATACCGTGGAATCAGCAATGACAACTGTCAGCGTACACAGACCGTGGGCAGTTATAACATGCGTGGCTTCGACGGTATCATGCAGCTGAATTACACAGGCGGCAGCAGTCGCGCAACTCCCGTACATACCGGTGTCATCAGTGCATCGGCAGCTGCACCGCGGCGGCTGTTCCGCAGTCTTCCTGCGGGTGCACGGTTGACCCTCCGGAACTGCGATGCCGGCTCTCTCGAGAGAACGACGGGCACGTACGTTCCGATATCCCATGATTACTGCATGACGCTGGAAGCGCAGGTTACCCGGTTTCATTCCGGTTACACATGGTACTTCGACGAATGGGAAGTGCGTCGTCAGAATTCGGGTTCGATACGCTATCAGATGTACGGACCGACACTGCCATCCACTGCGTTGCTGTCCTCACGAACGGATCCGATTGTGGAGGTCATTGCCCACTATACGAATTCACCACCGGATTTCATGACCAGCAACACGACGCTGGAGGCGTGGCGTTCGCATTACGGACATGCCATGCAACCGGCGCCGAATGTCGCCTTGCGCTGGCGCTCGAACTACAACATGAACGAGGCTAAAACCATTATTGAATACGACCGCAGTGGGAGTTGGGTACCGCTCGGGACAAATTGTATTGTGCTGTATCACCCGAACACCGTACCTGTAGGACAGTGGACAGGACTCCGTGTACATTCGGTGCCGTTGGCCGGAGGGACGTTGGAGCCGATACAGCCCAATCGCCAATACCGTTTCCGTATCGTCGGCGAATACAATACCATACGCGGGTATCCCTCGGTTATTGCGAGCGTGCGCACGGCACCTGCCAATCCTGTTGACAGTGTATTCTGCTACGACCCGAACGTACCGAATTCCGAAAGCTCGCCGAAGGTGCTTCCATCGATGGGTCCGGGAATAGATAGCTATACAATACGCGGTGCGATCACCATTGATGCGGCATCGGGTGAGTTCAGCTGGTATCGCCCCAATCCTGATTACTATCGCATTACTGCTATCGGGCTTTCTTCCTCTTTTTTCGGTGACAAACTGAGGTTGCGGCTGAAAGTACGTGACGGCTCGGATTTCCGTCCGAATTTCCAGGCTCAGCGTGCGGGTACCTCCACCTGGATCGATGCAGGATACAATGTTTCGAGCAAGGAATGGATACTGACACTTTCGAATGACGGTGAATATGTGATCCGCGTAAATGCGGTGATCACGAATATCGGCGGTATGCACGATCTTGCAGACCGTCTTACGAGAAGGTTCGGTTTCGGTGAATATACGTTGGGTGTAGGGATCGAGCATTCAAACCCGACAATAGAGCCTATCCTTCCGAAATATGTCCGCCTGTTGTTTCCACGGCCGTATCCAGGATTATTCATCATGGATCCGCCACCGCCACCGGAATTGATACTTGCAAGCAGGAAGGGCTTTGACAAATCGAAAACGCTTCGCTTCAGCCTCTATTACATATCGCCTCCGGGACAGAAGTTCGAAAGTCTTGAAGGGGAGTTGTTTGGCGGAAAGCAGAATCCCATGCCAATCGAAATCACTCCGAACACGCCTCCGGGGGAATATCTTCTGTATCCGAATCTGACGAAATTCCCGGACAACACCTGCGAACTGGTGATTATCAATCCGGAAGGTCCGGGTGGCCCGATCGAAGAACGGATCAGTAAACCCTATGGCACGCTGGTGAATGCCGAAGCCACGGTGCCGACAGGATACGTCTTCGTGGGATGGGGTGGTGATACGGTCGCGATCAGCAATCCGCTGCCAGTTGTGATGTGGAGGCACAAGAAGATTATCGCATATTTCCGCGAGAAACCCTGTATACCAGAAGATATGCCGAAGTGGGAGCATACGCTCTCAATCACGCATGCACAGCAGACCGGGGTTCGACTGACCTACGGCATGCAGGAGGGTGCGGGCGACGGACTCGAAGCAGGACAGGTCGATCTGCCACCTGTTCCACCGCCGGGCACTTTCGATGTGCGCTGGATCAACATTCCCGGATCCCAGGGCAGTATCACGGACATCAGAGCGATCAAGCCCGGGCACGTCTATCAGGGACGGGTCCAGATCGGCAGTGGCATGGCGCCAGCCGTCATGACATGGTCGCCTCCAGGACTTTCTCCTTCATTCACATGGCTCCTGAAAGTCGCTTCCTCGCCCGAGATCAACATGCATGCGGCATCGGAATATATATTCCCCGATGAGGGCGTGTACATGTTTACTATCACTGTCAAGGAACCCGATTGTCCGCCACCCACCGAAGAGAGCGATATCATCGTGGACATCGAGCGCATCGAGCCGAAGGAATTTCCCTGTATCGAATTGGAACTGCTGCTCAAGAGCAGAAAAAGCGGTGACCCGCTTGCATTCATGAATCCCTACTCGCTCAAATTCTATGAGAGCACGCAGGACGGCGGGAAGCAACCTGCACATATCACACACATGTCGCAGATGGATTCGACGTTATTGGTCCGTCTGTGCAGCAGCAGGGATGATGATGATCCCGATCGTGAGATCAGCATCATTCCCGACGAGGATGATCCAAACAAGATAAAGGACACAGTCGACGTCAATATCCCGCCCTTCATTCCGGACAATACCGAAAACATGTTCCGCTATGTCCATCAGAATTCAGGTGACTGGGAAATGGTGTCGTTGCCCGTACGCATGACGTCAGGTATGCTCAGTTCACTGTATCCATCACCCGATACTAAATTGTTCCGCTTCGATGTGACGACGGGCATGTACACCGGTGTCGAGGAAATGGTGCTTGGTGAGGGGTACTGGCTGAAGACAGATACGAAGAGCACGTTGTTTGTCGGCAATGAGGTAACGAGTAACACATTGTCGGGACTCAGTGGTGTCGGCGAACCCTCCGGGTATGGCTGGAACATGGTCGGCGGTATTTCTCATTCCGTTGCCGTCACTGCCATCGGTCAGAACCCCACAGGTAGTCTGATTGCCATTTTCGGCTGGAATCCGGGATCGGGGTATGTCATTCCCTCGAGTATTGATCCCGGTTACGGCTACTGGTTCCGCTGCGGTCCCGGTTCCACGTTCACTCTTGCCGCGAGCGGTGTTGCACCTTCCGGTGGTGTCACCACGCGTTATGAGAAGACCGCAGCAGCTATCCCCGTTGCAGGTGTGCTGAAGGTCCGTGGTTCGTTGGGGGGCGGACAGCATCTTACGCTTGCCGCCCGCGAATTGCGAGAGAAGGAGTGCGATGCTCTGTCATTGCCGATAGCTCCGCCCGTTCCACTGTTCGATGTGCGGTCCGGGAATGGTACGCTTTTCGTTTCTCCGGGCTCCAATGAGCTGTTGTTGCAGCACGAGGGTGCACTAACACTGATAATGCATCCCCGAAAGGGGATGGTGGACGAAGTGCTTCTGCGTGATGAGACCGGAGTCATCCTGCATCGTTTCCATGGTGGGATGTCCGGCAGTGTGACGTTGGAGGTTGATGGCATGCGTCGTCTGCGACTCGACTATGGGACCGTGGAGAAGCCATTGTCCTTTATGTTGCAGCGGAATTATCCGAATCCGTTTGTCGCCGGTGGGCAGACTGTCATGCAATATAGTCTTGACCGTGATGCAGTAATGCGGTTGGACGTGTACGATCTGTTCGGACGCCGTGTTGTTACGCTGGCTGACGGGTTCCGGCAGGCCGGACATTACACTATGACCTGGAACGGGACGAACGACCGTGGCGCACTGTTGCCCGCGGGCGTGTATATGTACCGTCTCGAAACGGAGGGCAGGGTTCTCACTCGTCGTTGTTCGATACTCAGGTAAGGAGCATATAATGAAAACCAATTTATTCTTCCTGTTATTCCTCCTTCTTCTCACAATGCCGCCGATTCGCGCTCAGGAATACCGCGGTGCGGAGATCGACCTGCAGGTCAGCAACGGTGCAGATCGGTCGGCCTATCTTTTTCTTGGTGTCCGCGAGGGCTGCACGAACGGTCTGGACATGGAGTATGAGGAATACGAATTACCCCCGGTGCCGCCGAATGAAATATTCGATGTTCGCATCGTCAGCACACCGGGACATTCGCAACTCGGTCTTGGTTCATATCGTGACTACCGTCCCGAGCCGGATGACGATGAAATCGTGACCTTGCAGTACACAATTTCATGGCAATGCGGTGAGGGGAGCGATCATGTCGTGGTCGAGTGGTCCGACCCCCTGCCGGCACGTATTGTCGGACTTGTCATAGACGGTGACGATATGCAAGGAAATACGAGTTGGGTCAGTCCGTTCCCGCAGGGACAGGCAACAGTGGAGGTGCGCTTCAGATATCGTCCACTCAGTTTTGTCGCAACCCCGGCAAGTATTCATTTCGATGCCAATAATATCGAACCTCTTCCGTATCTCGATCTACAGATACAGACCGAGGGAGATCATTCCGCTGCGTGGATACTGCAGTATGACGTTCCCTGGTTGTATGTAAACCCCTCGAGCGGCAATGGTGAGGCGAGCGTACGCGTATCCGTTGTCTCGGCCTCATTGCCGTTGGGAACGCAGAGTACGACATTACGCCTTCGATCCCCGGTATACGATGCATGGCTCGACATCCCTGTTGAATTATCGATGACAGTGGGCGTCGTGTCTCCACCATCACCGACACAGCCATATCTGTACCAGTCATATCCGAACCCGTTCTCCGGACAGACGGTACTACACTTTCAGCTTGGGTCCATAACCAATGCAGCGGCAACCCTGCAAATATTCGATGACGCCGGGCGGATGGTGGCCGATTTGAGCGATGCTGTGCGGCCGGTTGAGACCATGCAGACCGTCCTCTTCGACGCGGCGGATCTGCCGCCGGGTCTGTATGTCTGTCGATTGTTTTACCGGGAAATGTCGTTCACTACAGGTATGATGCTTCTGAAATGATTTCCTGAATGGCGTCCCTGTTCTCTCTCTGTTGCGGAGAGGACAGGGACGACCAATTTTCAGTCCGGTTACTGGAGTCAGTCATGAATACAATACATGGACACACGCATCGTTCCATCACTGCATCGTGGACAAGGAAGCAATGGATGTTGCCTTTGAGGATGTGGTTTCGCGGCAAATGGAGCAGTGTGGTATATACGCATTGCCTCGTTTTGTGTGCGCTGTCGTTTCCTGTTGTTCTGAATGCACAATACAGTGCTGTCAACCAGCATATATCACTTGCGGGTGCGGGATACATCACCGTTCCCAACAGTACGGATTTCAATTCTCTCAACAATATTTCCATCGATGCCTGGGTGTATCCAACCCAGAGCGGCAACGCGATGACTGTCCTGGGCAATGACATTGCGCAGGGCTACTGGTTCGGGCTCTCCACGCAGGGGAAAGTACGATTCAGGCCAAATTCAAGCATAGCTTATGAGAGTATCGGGACGATTCCTCTCAATACATGGACGCATATCGCCGTCGCCTACGATCTCCCGGGATCGGCGATTCGTTTTTTCATAAACGGAGGTCTTGATCGTGTGATCAATGTACCGCAGGGGTGGCTTGGATGGAGTTATGAGGATTTGCGCATTGGTGCAGACCGACTGGGAAAAACCGCGGCGTATCATTGGCGGGGCCGTCTCGATGAAGTACGGCTGTGGAAGGGTGCGGTGAACTTTTCCACCGCGCTCGGTGATCTGTATGCCATTCCGCATGCCGTAGCCGGAGGATTGTACGGGTGGCAGCTTGTTGCGGCCTGGCGGTTGAACGGTAATGCCGGGGATGCCATAGCATCGCATCATGGGACAACTGTCGGATCGGTTTCTTGGCCGGCTTCTCCCGATCCTCCGCATTACCCGCGTATCGGCATCTGGTTCCGTACACCGGCACAGAATCCCAGCCGCATCGATCACTTTTCCATTCCGCATGTCAGCGGACTGGAGCTGCACGCCAACTATACGATAGAATGCTGGGTGAAACCATCGTCTTCCGGCGGACATCCTTCCTTTCAGACATTGCTCTGCAAGGTCGGCAGCGTCAGTGCAGCGAGTTATCCCGTCTGGTT
>JAGTUW010000254.1 GCA_018224345.1 Bacteroidota bacterium | reverse complement strand
GTTTGACGGAGCGGCAGCGCGGCTGCAATGCGCATGGTTTCCCGGATCTGTACAGTTGACTTCGTACGTCGCATTGAATCCGGACGATTCTTTTCCTCGGATCCGTTTTCTGTATCCCATTGTAACAGGGCAAGCAGGGTACTGTCGTTGTGATTGTGTGGCATAACCTCCCGGACAAGCCTTCGCTCTCCCTGCGGCATCTCTGCAGGACTGGCCGCAGCGATGCGCCGGGAGAGGAGCGATCGATCCACTTCTTCAGCAAACCAGGCCTGAACGTACCAGCGCAGAGCCGTGATGCGGCTCCCGGCCTTGATGCCGGCATCGCCTGCAAGGAGACATGCTTCTGCGAAATAGCTGCTCTGCGGGAAACGCCGCTGCAGCTCTTCTATCAGCCGCAATGAAGCTGAGGGGCGCCCACCCATTAAATGAGCACGAGCCGCCATAATATAGGAAGCAGTGCTCCGATGATTTACCTGGTCTTCCCGTGCAATGTCCTCAAAACACCTGGCGGCACTTCCCCAGGACTTCGCTTCGAACAGCTGTAAACCATACTCAAATTTTTTCTGTGCTCTTTCTGAATAGGGAGCCTGCTGTTGAGCCTGAACACCGCTATTGAGAACAAAGAGAAGCAGAAGAAGAATGCTATGACGAAGGATGGACATGGGGAATAAAATACCGCAGCTGTTCGAGGGCTTCCTGATGTTGTGGATCGATTTCCAGCACGCGACGGAAATACTCTTCCGCCTTTTCCCTCTGTGCCCGAACGAGAGCCAGCCGACCGAGCATGATCAATATCCGTGCCTGATCCGACTCTTGTGTCAGCATCGATTTCAGCAACTGTTCTGCATCGTCATAACGACGGAGTCTCATAAGGACACCTGCAAGCGCATGCATCGCATCGGAATGCTCTGCTGCACGCGTGATAAGACCGCGGAGTACGATCTCCGCCTCATCAAACGCTTCAGTATGGATGAGTGCCTGTGCGTAGACGTACGAGACGACATTGTCGGTGGGTGCCAATGTTACCGCGCGGCCGAGTACCTCGACGGCATCGGCGAAGTTGCCATTCCGCAGGCACGCTTCACCGAGTGCCAGCGCCGTGTCAACGTTTCCGTCCTCAAGATCGAAAGCAATCCGAAAATGGCGCTCCGCGCTGACGTAATCCAAACGCTTCCAGTACACGAGACCGATCAGGTAGTGTACTTTTGCAATATCTTTCCCTGCAAGTTCCCTGAGGTAGAACAACGCACGATCCAGTTCATTGCTCTGATAGGAGGCCATACCCAGTGTGTACAGCACGTCGGCATTGTGCGGATCAAGCCGAAGCGCCTGTAACAACAACTGTTCCGCTGCCACGAGATTACCCATTTCCAGATAGATCATGCCCAGACGGACGCGATATTTCCATGCTTCGGGAGCATCGTGAACAAGTTTCTGATAAATCTGAACCGCATGCAACCACATACGGTGATCCTCATAATACCTTGCTTCATCCAGCAATTGTTTTACACGATGTTCGTTCACTTCTCATTCCCACTCGATGGTGGATGGAGGCTTGGAGCTGATGTCGTAGACGACACGATTGACACCGCGCACTTCATTGATGATGCGATTGGATATTCGTTCGAGAACATCATAAGGGATACGTGCCCAATCAGCGGTCATCCCGTCAATGCTCGTCACCGCCCGCAAGGCAATCGTGAATTCATAAGTGCGGGCATCTCCCATGACACCAACCGACTTGACGGGAAGCAGAACAGCGAAGGCCTGCCAGATATTGTCATACTCCCCTGCCTTGCGTATTTCGTCGATATAGACCTCGTCAACATCACGCAGGAGACTCAGGCGTTGGCGGTCAATTTCGCCAAGTACTCGTATTGCCAGTCCTGGTCCCGGGAAGGGATGTCTCTCGAGGATATGCTTCGGCATTTCCAGCGTGCGACCGACATTCCGTACTTCATCCTTGAAGAGTTCACGAAACGGTTCAATCAGCTTCAGATTCATGCGCTCCGGCAGGCCCCCAACATTATGATGCGACTTGATCGTCGCCGATGGTCCCTTGAAGTGGACCGACTCGATGACATCGGGATACAGCGTCCCCTGCGCCAGATAGGCCGCATCACGAAACTCGGCAGCTTCTTTATCGAAGACCTCGATAAATGTTGCGCCAATGATTTTTCTCTTTTCTTCCGGGTCGGTAATCTTTGCCAGCCGATCAAGAAAGAGGTCGGATGCATCAACGAATTTCAGTGGGATATGGTATTGATCACGAAAGGTCTTGACCACTTTTGCGCTTTCATCCTTGCGCATTACTCCGTTGTCAATATGAATGCATTGCAACTGATCGCCGATTGCTTTATACAGGAGCACTGCAGCCACTGCTGAATCGACACCACCGCTCAGTGCACAGATGACACGTTCATCGCCGACAGTCTTGCGGATTTCGTCGATTGACTGTTCGATAAATGATGCCGGATTCCATCCACCTTGTGCCTTACAGACACCGTAGACGAAGTTCGAGAGAATCTTCTTGCCCTCCACAGAATGAATGACTTCGGGGTGGAACTGCACGCCGTATTGCCGGAGATCTGGATTGCGGATCGCACAGATGGGAGCATTTGTAGTATGTGCGATCACCTCGAAATCGGTTGGAATACGTGTGAGTGTATCACCATGGCTCATCCAGACAACCGTGTCCTGAGATACTCCGTTGAAGAGATCCGTCTGGTTGTCAAGTCGCAGTTCCGCCTTTCCGTATTCACGATGTGCGGCAGGGTCAACCGCGCCCTGATGATGCAGCGCAATCAATTGCAGGCCGTAGCAGATCCCGAGCAGCGGAATACCGGTTTCGAAAACATCCGCTTCAATCCGCGGTGCATCCTCGTCGTACACGCTACTGGGACCACCAGAGAGTATGACGCCGACAGGCGTGTTCCTGCGCATGACGTTCAACGCAAGATGAAATGGATGGATTTCGCAATACACTCCAAGCTCACGAATGCGTCGGGCAATCAATTGTGTGTACTGCGAACCAAAATCAACGATACAGATCCATTCTGCATGCTGCATATTGTAACCCAAGCTGTGAAATATGCATTGACCGGGCGTCCCGCACGGGCCGTCCGGTCAAGCCGTTACGTAAACACCCTACTTCCCGATAAGTGCTTTGTACTGCCCGGCATCCATCAGGACATCAAGTTCTTCTTTCTTGTCAAGAGTCATCTTCACCATCCAACCATCGCCGAAAGGATCGGAATTGACGATTTCCGGACTTCCCTCGAGTTCAGGATTAATCTCGGTGATAGTTCCGGTTACAGGGGCAATAAGATCTGAAACAGTTTTAACGGCTTCGATTGATCCGAAAGTTTCATTCACGGACACCGCACGGGCTTCCGGAATATCGACAAAGACCACATCACCAAGTTCACCGGCGGCATATTCAGTGATCCCGATCGTGACAGTGTCTCCTTCAACTTTGACCCACTCGTGAGAATCGGTGTACTTGAGATTTTCGGGGAAATTCATTTGAACACTCCTGAAATACTGTGTGGAGAAATACAATTTTTATGCAAATGTCTCAAGGAAGTGGGTGTCAAAATCCCCTTCCCGAAACTTGGGATGTTGCATGACTTTTTTATGGAACGGAATGGTCGTACGGACACCCTCGATGACGAATTCCTCCAGTGCCTGCACCATGCGATCTATCGCTTCGGAGCGTGAATTGGCATGCACAATCAATTTGGCGATCATAGAATCGTAGTGTGGCGGGATGGTGTACCCCTGGTAAACATGCGAATCGACACGAACCCCGTAGCCGCTTGGTTGATGCCAGGTGACGATGGGACCGGGAGAGGGACGGAAATCCTTGTCCGGATCTTCCGCGTTGATCCGGCATTCTAACGCATGTCCTTCCGGAAGCGGATAACCGCCGGCTGGGAGCTTCTCCCCTGCCGCCACAAGGATTTGCTCCCGGATCAGATCAACCCCGGTAACTTCCTCAGTCACGGGATGTTCTACCTGAATGCGCGTATTCATTTCCATGAAATAAAAATTCTGCTTGCTGTCGAGGAGGAACTCCACTGTTCCCGCTCCCTCGTAATCGATACTTTTCGCTGTCTTGATCGCAGCTTCCCCCATGCGAGATCGCAGTTCGGGTGAGACAGCCGGGGATGGAGATTCCTCGACAAGCTTCTGATGGCGACGTTGAATCGAACAATCGCGCTCGCCGAGATGGTAGATGTTGCCATGCTGGTCACCGACGATCTGAATTTCGACATGACGGGGTTTTTCTATGTACTTTTCGAGGTAGAGATCGCCATTGCTGAACGCGGATTCCGCTTCGGCCCTGGCCATGCGAAATTGTTTTTCAAAATCCTCCAGACTCCTGACGATACGCATCCCCTTGCCGCCACCACCTGCCGATGCTTTCAGGATGACCGGGAAATCAATATTCCGTAACACCTCCATCCCCTCTTCCGGCGTACTGACGAGGCCGGTACTGCCGGGGACAGTCGGGACATCCGAAGCACGCACAGTTTCCTTGGCAAGGGATTTGTTGCCCATGCGGTGGATCATGCTCGCCGACGGGCCGATAAACTTGATACCCGATTCATGACAGATCTCAGAAAAAGATGCGTTCTCAGCGAGGAAGCCGTACCCGGGATGAATCGCGTCAGCACCCGTGATCTCTGCTGCTGCAAGAATACGTGGTATGTTCAGATAGCTGTCACGCCCTGCAGGGGGACCAATACATACTGCTTCGTCAGCAAAACGGACGTGCAACGATTCCTCATCCGCCGTGGAATAGACGGCAACGGTTTTTACGCCCATGACCTTGCACGTACGAATGATACGGAGAGCGATTTCTCCTCTATTTGCGATCAGAATTTTTGAAAACACAGCATCTTCTCCATTAGAATGAGTCCGCTCCGATGGCGCCCTGTCAGGAAGGATCGACGAGGAACAGAGGCTGATTGTATTCTACAGGCTGCCCATTCTCGACCAGTACGTTGACAACGCGCCCGCTGACGTCTGATTCGATCTCATTCATGATTTTCATCGCTTCTATAATACACAGCACCTGCCCGGATGCGACCGTTTCGCCGACCTTCACATACGGCTCGGCATCCGGTGTAGATGACCGGTAAAACGTGCCGACGATAGGAGAACGCACTTCCATGTACTTGTCCTCAACCGCAGTTTGTGCAGGTTTCTCCTCCGGCTGTTCCGCTGTCGTCGCTTGCGGGGGGGGTTCTGTCGTCTGCACATGCTGGATGCTGGGGTAGGCAAACGATGCCGGCTGGCTTTCCACGGCGAATGCACGTGTAATACGAAGCCGTTTGCCCTCTTCTTCTATTTCCAATTCCGCGATCTGTGCGTCATTGACTATTTTGATACATTTTCGTATGAATTGTAAATCCATGGCAGCTCCGCCTGATAAAGAATTCCGCAAATATTTATTTGACGCGCTCGAGGTACTCTCCTGAACGGGTATCAATACGCAGAAACTCCCCTTGCTCAATAAACAATGGGACATTGACTGTCGCACCGGTTTCGACGACGGCACGTTTGCTCCCACCCTGCGCTGTATCACCCCGCACACCGGGATCGGTTTCCGTCACTTCGAGTTCGACATTGATGGGCAGTTCACCACTGATCGGTGTATCACCGTCCATCAGAATTTCACAGATTTCCCCTTCCTTCAGAAAACGGATGGAATCGCCGAAGGCCTCTGCGGAGACGTGAATCTGATCATAGGTTTCCTGATCCATGAAGCAAAGGTATTCGCCTTCAGGATACAGGTATTGATATTTTCTTCGCTCGATACGCACGATGTCGACATTCTCGCCGGGACGGAATCTCTGTTCGAAACTCGCGCCAGTTCTCATATTGCGCAATTTGGTCTGGACCATCGCCCCACCCTTGCCGGGTTTGTGATGACGCCATTCTACGATCTGATGCAATTCTCCGTTAAAACGGATGATCAATCCGTTTCGAAATTCAGTTGTGGAACCCATATGTCGCTATTGCAATTGCCTGAAATGATGATGAAATACCATAGAAGATTCAAGTTAGGCAGGATGCGTTGAAAAGTCAAGCATCGGCGAGTCTTTGTGGCCAAGCTGCAATGACACCGCGAAACCGGCAGAGCAGAATCTTTACGTAAATGTGAGGCGGGACAAGGACACGTGACGTTCATCTTGAAGGACCCTCATCTGCGGCATTAACCCTGAATCCCTGAAAACCGCTCCGCACAGCACTTCCGGATTTTTCTCCTCCGGCAGGAATTCCGTATCTTTCATGGTTATGGAGAACTCGATTTCATACTATAGACTCAACCCACACGGAGTAGTACGGTGTGCTGCCTGGTCCGTTCTGCTTCTCGCAACGATTCTTCTTGTGTCCTGCGGAAACGAAATACGGGAGATACCAAAAGAGGAGACAGGAGAGCCGACGACGCTTCCAGTTGAAGCCCTGCACTACCGGGAAGCGAGAGAGGTGTTCATGAACTGGATAAGAATGTTCGAACCTGGCCAGGATCCCACGGCACAATATCAGTTGCTGAGCGCTGCGAGCCGGCGCAGTCTCCGCGAACATGGCATTTCCGATGCAACCGCATTCAGTACATGGTTCCTTGAAAAGAGACAAGCCGGAACTGCACCCTTTTCCTATGCTCTCTCAAGATTCGACGTACTCGATATTGAATTGCAGGACAGCACACGCGCCCTGTTGACTGCATCCTTTCTTGTCCATCGCCATCAGAATACTTTTGAAAGTATCGGGACGTTTGTTCTGAAACGGGAGACTGGCAGTTGGGTCGTACCATTCGCCGAACGCGGCGACTATGAAAGCGGTTGGTGGGAGAAAGAACACGGGTTCGCAATGCGATTGCAGGAGGAGGGACTTCTGAGACTGGCTTCAGATTCGCTTTCTCTCGACCTCCACTACCCTGTCGCATGGGATATCGTCAGCGGTAGCCGAACCACTATTCCTCCGAATCCTTCACCGCTGCCGGGAATCGAAATGCACTATGTCGATCCGACCGTGCTGACGCCGGTCGCTTTTGTGCGCATCGCGGTGCTCTCCGAAGTACTGCCAGATTCACTCTATGCGGACTCGCTCTCACACAGCGATACAACGTTGCGACTTTTACGGACCGAACGTGTAAAACATGGAGACGGATCGTCTCTTGAAGGAGAGGTCCAAAGGATAGCGGATACAAAACACAACCGTATACTTCTTTTCTACACCGCCGTCGATAGGGCGCACTCGAGATACGAGCATTTCGCTGAAACGTTCACCGCGATGCGCAAATCTCTCAATACGAAAACAGAGGTCCTTCCCTGATGCTTTTCCGTCGTTTCCTCCTTGTTCTGTTGTTCCCGCTCGTAATGATCGCGCTCAACTGCTGCTCCAATAATACCCCCAGGCAAACTGATGCAGGAGAAGAAGTGGCTGCCTCCTCCTCTTCCCGAACGGTTATCGATTCTCCTTCCGCAACCGGAACCGAAGGGACACCAGTGAAAGAACAACTGCTCGCGCGGCTCGAACGTATTCGCGCTGAGCACAGGAACGCCAATCGTTCGTCCGCAATCGCCACCCTTATATCTGAACTGCGATATCTGAGCCGCACGCTTGCCGTCACCGCACATGCGCTTGATACCGATATGGAGTATCATCATGAAATCGAAGCTATTGTGTCCCGTGCCGACAGTCTGGACCGCGTACGGACAGATGATGCCGGCAACGTAATGAATGGAATGCTTGCAACGTACGAGATGTATGCATTGCTGGCCAAGATGCGATTCATCGGTCGGACCGATGAGCAGAACCTGATACAGGAAATACATGATGAAGCAATCAGGAAGCTGCAACCGGAAATCCCGGTAGTAGATGCCGCTGCCGGTTTCGCCGATGCCTGTTACAGTCTCAGCCGTATGATCATCGATGACATCGACTCAGAATCACATTTCGAATCAGCATTTGAACATATAGAGCATCAATATGCACAAGGCAAACGTGTAGCAGGCAGCGAGGAGGACCACTTTCTCAACGGCATCTTCCGTACGTTTGAGATATCCCAACTCTGGTTGCTTGCGCTCAATCCCCGGATGACCAAGGATGTTTCGGAAATGAACAGCGGTATTTCCTCGGAAAGTGCGGAAGCCACGAATGTTGGAACACAAATGGGAATTGCAGTGAAGTATCTCTATCACATTTCCACACTGATAGCGGAACAGACGATCGAACTTACTCTCTGATGGTGGTTCTATGCACGCCTGGGCTGTACACACACTCTCGCTCTCGAAGCACCCCGCACTGTGGGAGCAACTCCGGAGTGATGCGCCAGAAGCAACCATCTTCAGCGGGAGTGAATGGATCGCTGCCTTGGGCGAGGCCTTTGAACGGCAGACACTCGGCATGGTTCTCAGTTTCGGGGACACTCCGGTGCTCGGCATGCCCCTCTTCCTTGCGCGGCGCGGTCCGCTGCGCGTCTCCACACCATTACCCATCACGCTCTACGCCGGACTGCTGCGGACGGGAGAATACAATCAGGAACTGGCACGTCTTCTGGAGGCTGCTGAACGAAAGCTTCATTTCATTTCAATCAGCAGCAGCATGACAACAGAAGAATGCTCCATATTTTCCACTCGAAAATGGCATCTTTACCCACGGCAAAGTTTCCGCATTGACATCAATGATGTTGAGGCGCTGTGGAACGGATACAGCCAGTCGCTTCGGCGCAAGCTCCGCCGAATTCCTGATGATCTGTTGCTGGTCAATAACGCACCGAAGACATCCTCTCTTGTGCGGATGTATGAGCAGAGCTATGAGCGCCATGGAATCCGGCCACCTATCCCCGGCGATAAAATGCATCAATGGATACAGGGACTTCGCAGTCGTGGTCTTCTTCATTGTTTTTCTGCGTCTGTACCTGACGGACGACTCGCGGCTACGCGCATTCTTGTCCGCGACGGGAAGATGCTTTACGATTGGCTCGCCGGTACAGATCCCACAGTCGCTTCTTCCGCTTCACACTGGCTATTGCACAGACTTTTACTTCAATTCTCTGCAAGTGGGTGCACACAGTTTGACTTCATGGGTGCCAACACCCCGGGCATCAGTGATTTCAAGCGCAGCTTCGGCGGTCATGAACATGAATACTGGGAAGCCGAGTGGTTCCGTCCCTCATTTCTTAAAAAGATAAGCGCTCTGCGAAACAGTGTTATACGTTCGCGGAGGAGAACAGAATGAATATCCCTGTCGGATACCGGCGTAAAATGACTGGGCAGGCAATCGCCGCAGGGATCCGCATTGCCGCGCTGATTGTTTTTCTCTGCACATCTGCCCCCGGGATGCTGAACGCACAGGATCCGTCGCGGGGAGATACCATAAGCACGCGGGAAAGCGAGGCCGAAGTGGTTGACCTGATTCCTGCAAATAGCGACAGTCTCAATGCAGATGTGGAAACCGAGAACTCCTCACGCAGGCCGGAACAGTCTACAGCGGCGACATGGAGTTGGTCGAAGGATTCCATTCAGCTTATTGAGTACCATCATATCGGTGAGATTGCAGAACATCATCCTGCTGTTCAGCTCTACAGTCTCGGAAACTATGGTCAGCCGGGATGGCTCGGCACAGGGAGTTCAGCTCCCTGGCAATCAACAATTACAGTAAATGGCATTTCTGACGATGATCTGCTCACGAGCCTCCCTGATCTCTATCGCATTGCAACTGAGGACGCCGGGCGTATCACGGTCTATCCGCAGTATCAGGCGTTCTGGTATGGTACTCCGGGTGATATTCTGGTCGTCAATGTCGAGGAGAGAGAATGGGATACGCCGCGTCCCGTCACACGACTGCGCCATACAGAGGCAGCGAACGAATACCTGTTTACCGACGCCATGTTTTCACTGAATACGTCCGAGAGCGAACATGTCCTGCTCGCCCTGACAAGAACGAGTATCGGGTCTTCCAACAACAACAACGCGGCTCGTTTTGCAAACAACAGGCACGAAAGCTGGAATATCCGTGTCCGCTATCGTAACAATCTCAGCCGACTATTGCGTACAGCGCTACGCTTTCAATACGATGACCAGATGACGTTTCTCAACAGCGGTATACGTGGGACCTGGGACAGAGACTTCTTCCCTCCTCTCTCGTATCCTCCGAGATCCGATGTATTCTTCACCAATTCCGCCTTTGATCCAAAGTCGGCGGAATTGATTGACCCAAGTATTTTCACCCACCGCCAGCATTACAAGGCGGAAGCGGCACTGCGTCTGAAGTGGACCGGTGATTCCACCCAAATGACGACAATTCGTATCACCGCAAACTCCGATGTACGTCGTTATCGCGATGAAACGTTCGGGACACCCGCTCTGGAGCATCCTGCCGCGGCACAACAGAATCTGACTGATCATTGGACACTCATCCAGGCAACGCTCGATCATCAGACGCAATTGCGCTGGGCAGAGCTTGAGCTTCAGGGGAATGCCGGACGCTATTCCGCTGTAATGGGGGGAAACACGCTCAAACATGCAAACATCGTTGCGCATGCACGCGGGAATCTGAAATTGCAACTGGGCCCATTTGGCGTCTCCGGATTCGGCAGACTCGATCATCGTTTCACGAGCAGCACAATCTCAATCGGTGCGGGTACGGAAATTCCGTTCGGTCCGCTGCGGCTGTGGGGCGGCGCATCCGTCTCCGCACGACCGCATACATTGATCGAGAGAATGTACACTTCACCACGCTTGACGGTGCATGGTAATCGCACTCCGGATCTGGACAACATCACGATTCTCGAAGGTGGGCTGCGACTGGATACAACACCTCTGACCATCGATGTTCGAGGATTTGCGAGAAGGGAAATACGCCATCTGGAATTGCGTACCTCGACGTTTACCGACTCACTGCTCGGTAGATACAGTCTCGAGTTGCGCGAGCTCCCCGGTGGACGGGATATTACATTCTATGGCGGGAGCGCCGACGTGGCCCTCTCAGTCTGGCGCTTCCAAATCAGGGAGCAGGTATCATTGTGTTTCACCGATGGTTACATCACGGATCGATTTGCACCAAGGCTTTCTTCCGTGACGGAATTTGCATACCGGGGTATGCTCATTGAAGGGACCTTGGATCTTCGGGTCGGCACACGCTTCAGTTATGCGCAGGAGTACACTCCATTGCTGTACCACCCCGAGACGGGAATGTTTATCCCACGCATCTATCACGACCCCGCACTGAAAAGTTTTTCCGATTTGCAGCGTCTCGATTTTTTCCTGTTCGCGACAATCAAGGAGCGTGCGACGCTGCATCTGATCTTTCATAATATTCTCGATCACAGATACATCACAACCGGCTTCTACCCCATGTTCGATCGTGCCTTGCGGTTCGGTGTGGACTGGGTCTTTTTAGACTGACATCAACGATTGAGCATCTCGTCTCACTTTCGTTGCTACATCAATGTTCATTGTCCATTCGGGACATTCCAACTCTGGAGGAAACATCGTGAAAGACATCCGTAAGAAGGCATTCGAGACCAAAGCCGTGCATGCCGGAATCGAAAAAAACGAGCACGGCGCCGTAGTTCCACCTATTTATCAGACTTCCACGTTCAAATTCCGTGACGTTCAGCACGGCGCGAATCTTTTTTCCGGCACCGAGGAAGGGTATATCTACACACGCATGCGTAATCCCACCGTGGAAGCTATGGAAAATGCTGTCGCCGTTCTGGAGGGCGGTGCCCATGCACTCGGCTGCGGTAGTGGTATGGCGGCAATTCATACGGTGTTCGCGGCACATCTCAACGCCGGGGACCATGTCGTATGCAGCGAATCAGTGTATGGGCCTACTGTCACTCTTCTCAATACTGTGATGAAGCGATTTGGTGTCGAGTCCACCTTTGTTGACAGTTCCGATACCGAGGCTGTCCGCCATGCCATGCGGGAGAATACAAAAATTGTGTATATCGAAACACCGGGCAATCCGACACTGGTCATCAGCGATCTTGCTGAGATTTCCAGGATCACGAAAGAGCATGACGCCTTGTGTGTCGTCGACAATACATTCATGGGACCAGCCATGCAGCGTCCATTCGAGTTTGGCGCGGATATCGTGGTACACAGTCTGACAAAATCACTCAACGGTCATGCGGACGTTGTCGGTGGGATTATCGTTGTCCGTGAAGAGGAAATGTATCCGCATATCCGCAAAACCCTCAATCAGATTGGTGGCGTCATCGACCCGTTCAACTCCTTTCTTGTTCATCGCGGTTTGAAAACACTGGCACTCCGTGTCCATCGCGCGAGCGAAAACGCTCTTGCCATCGCACAGTTTCTCGAACATCACCCTCAAGTGGCGTGGGTGCGCTATCCGGGATTGCCGAGCCATCCGCAATACGAAATCGGACGCAGGCAGATGACTGGACACGGTTCGATGATTTCTTTTGAACTCCGTGGAGGAATCGAAGCGGGCAAGACCGTCATGAACAACGTACATCTCTGTCAGCTCGCCGTGAGCCTCGGCGGAGTGGAGTCACTGATTCAACATCCTGCCTCGATGACTCATGCGGGCATGGGAAAACAACAGCGTGAGCAGGCTGCCATTACAGACGGACTCGTACGCCTTTCCGTCGGTATTGAACAGATCGATGAGATCATCGCCGATATCGATCATGCGCTCGGTATGTGCCAGGCACTATAAGTGAATCGCTTCATTTGATCTCAGATAGAGAACTATTGGTATCGCAGTTTCCGTCATATGCGACGAGGGAGACAGCCATCCTCCTCGTCGCTGACGGATCCTGGCATGCCCACTCAAGTAAGCGGATTGAACAATTTTTATGGAGGACGCCTTGCGGGCGTTCCGATACGATATCTTGACTATGATTGGATTACATGCTATCTTTATATTCTGATTTGTAACATCATTTCCATTTGTTTTTATCATAAGGAGCTTTACTTGATCGGCATTATCGTCCAGGAGAACGAACCCATCGACCGCGCTATCAAGCGTTTCAAGAAGAAATACGAGCGTTCCGGAATTCTGAAGGAATTCAAGAAGCGGACCTATTACACAAAGCCTTCTATCAAGAAAAGAATGAAGAAGCAGAAGGCCGTCCGCCGCGCCAAGCGCAACACTGACGATTCCTGAGAACACATCCTGAGGAAAATTTCAGGCACTTCAGGGGCCTGCATTGATTAAACCAACGTCCTCTCACACGGTACAGGATGCGGTTTGGATTATCATTTCTTCTACCATACAATGGCAGACGGCACCGTCAAGCAGGTGAACCCCTTCTCTGGCGTTGAAGTCTGGACTGTTCCGGGCCGTGGGGACAAGCCACTCAACGACTCAGCACAGAGTCTGGATGCCACATCCATCGAACAACGGGAACCGGAGGATCATTGCGCGTTCTGTCAGGCACGTCTTTTTGAAACCACCCCTGAGAAAGCCCGTGTCATCAGGGAAGACGGGCGTTCAAAGACCCTGTACCGTATTCCCCCCACCGAGTATTACTCGTCCACCCCCATCTTTCGCCGCGTTTCCAACCTCTTCGAGATTCTCTCGATAGACTACTGGAGACAGAATTACAGTTACAGGCTGTCGTCCCGCAATTTGCAATGGAAGGAAGCCTACCTGGCCGATAAGGCAGGCATCGAACACGTGCTGGCTCTGATCGATTACAAGTTGGGACGAAGTGGAAAATCCGATGAAGAAATTGCAGGAATCTCCGCAGAGGAGAAGCTCGTCATGGCGGACGCCTTCTTCGGTGGGGCTCATGAAATGGTGATTGTTGGCCAGCATTTGCACGACACCGGCATGCTGTTCTCCACGGCGGATATGACCGATGATGATCATTACGATTATTACACTCTCATTATCGATTCACTGTCGGATATAGCCGCAAACAACCGTTACGTACGGTCAATCAGTGTATTCAAAAACTGGCTCCGCCCTGCCGGTGCGACATTCGATCATCTGCACACGCAAATAGTGGCTATCGATGAGTGGGGTGAATCGATGGAAAGAAAAATCAAGATGGTGGTGAAGGATAAGAATGTTTATAACTCACATGGTCCGAATTTTGCAGGCCACTACAATCTTGTGTTCGCGGAGAATGATTACGCATTGGCCTTCGTTGGTATAGGGCATCGATATCCGACGGTCGAGATTTTTTCGAAAAGCACAAACGCACGTCCCGGTGACCACACGGAAGCGGAGATCCGCGGGATGAGCGATCTGGTCCGCGCAACCCACGCGGCGATTGGTGCGGATACATCAGTAAATGAGGAATGGCATCATACGCCGTTAGACAGTATATTTCAGATCCCCTGGCATGTATTCATCAAACTGCGCATCAATACCCCCGCAGGGTTCGAAGGTGGAATGAACATTTTCATAAATCCGATCTCTCCCATGGTACTGCGTGACCGCCTCGTTCCACGTCTGTATACATTGCGTAGTGAAGGACGAGTTTCTCCTTCCATTCGCATCGCCGAGGAATGCCTGCTGATTCCCAATCCCCTGCAGTATTACAAATCATCCTGACACGTGACCATACTCGGCATCGAATCCTCCTGTGATGAAACATCCGCGGCGGTCTTCCGCGATGAAACATTGTTATCGAATGTCATCTCATCGCAATTCTTTCATTCCGAGTATGGCGGCGTTGTCCCCGAACTCGCATCACGCGCGCACCTGAAATCGATGTTACCGATAGTCAGACAGGCAATGCTCGAAGCCGGCATCACGTTGAACGAGATCACTGCCGTAGCTGCAACGCAAGGTCCTGGCCTGATCGGGTCGCTTCTCGTTGGTCTCAATTTCGGAAAAGCACTCGCAATCAGTCTCGATATCCCCTTTATCCCTGTCCATCATATCGAAGCGCATCTCTTCTCCACATTTCTGCATGACCCTCACCCTGACTTCCCATTTCTCGGCCTGGTCGTTTCCGGGGGACATACCATGTTGATTCGCGTCGACGATATAGGGGTCTACACTCTACTCGGCGGAACGATCGACGACGCCGCCGGGGAAGCCTTTGATAAAGTGGCAAAAATGCTGGGACTCGGATATCCCGGAGGACGCGAGATCGATCGCTGCGCGACGTCCGGTGACCCGGAGGCCATCTCTTTCCCGCGCCCCCTGCTCAATTCCGGTGATTACCGCTTCAGCTTTTCAGGCCTGAAAACCTCCGTACTCTATCATCTCCGCAAACATGCGAACAAGGGAAGCCTCACACTGACAGAACAAGAACGCAACGATATCTGCGCGAGCTTCCAACGGGCCATCGTGGATGTCCTGCTCGAAAAATGCATGCGTGCTGCAAAGGAATACTCCATTACCGATGTGACCGTCGTCGGCGGAGTCTCTGCAAACAGTGAGCTTCAACGCAGAATGTATGAATATGGATCGTTATACGATATCCAGGTATATATCCCTGATGTTGTGTACTCCACGGACAATGCCGCCATGGTTGCGCGTCTGGCAGCCTTGCTTGCGCCGCGCATGACCACCACGTCGCTGTTGCAAGCCTCTGCATTTGCCCGTTCAGGTGACAGGTTGTTCCGTGCGTACCCGTAATTTCATTCTCATCGCCTTTGTGCTGACGGTGCTGCTCTCCATTGCAGTCATGACTATCTATCATGCCTCCCATACACATGAGCAGACAACGCCGGTAGATATTCCCTCAGGGACTTCACTTCGCGGGATCGCTGAAATTCTCGCTGACCATGATATCATCTCAAGCCGGTCGGTATTCATCGTCGCGGCGAAACTGACGAGCAGGTCCGCCCGCTTGAAAAGCGGACTCTATCTTTTCCCGCCGAGTCTGTCGATACACGATGCGCTGACCATACTCGTCGCCGGCAGTCACCAGGCCTATCGTGACATCACGATCCGGGAAGGGTTGACACTGCGACGCATCGCCGGGCACCTTGAACATGTAGCCGGCTTCCCCGCCGACACCATTCTTTACCTCGCCCATGATGCTGACTTCATCCGTTCTCTGGGTAAACGGCTCCCCTCACTGGAAGGATATCTCTTTCCCGATACTTATCGGATGCGGTATGACGAATCCCCGCGGGTGTTTCTCGCGCGCATGGCGCGCGCGATGGATGCCGTCTTCACCGACGAGATTGTGGAACGCATGCGTTCAATGCGGCGAGACAGACATGAGATACTGACGATGGCATCTCTCGTCGAGGGTGAAACGCGCGTTCCCGGAGAACGGAAGCGTGTCGCCGGTGTCTATTACAATCGCTTGCGAATCGGAATGCTGCTGCAGGCGGATCCCACGGTGCAGTACATCATACCCGACAGTCCGCGACGCCTTCTTTACCGTGATCTTTCCATCGATAATCCTTACAATACATATATGTATCCGGGCCTTCCCCCCGGACCTGTCAACAATCCCGGTAAAGCCGCCATACTTGCCTCACTCTACCCCGAAACACATGATTTCTTATATTTCGTAGCAGACGGTCGCGGTGGACATGTGTTTACGAGGACGCTTGAAGAGCACAACCGTGCTGTCGCCGAATACAGGCGAAGCCGGAGAAACCGCTGATACGAGGATTCCTCACGCAAATGATCACGGTAACGCAGTCAAAAGGATGCTGACACGCATGCACACCCTGTTCCAGATACGCAGGATACCTCCTCCCATTACAGTAGCACTCCTGTGGTTGCTCGTGGGATGTGCATCGCAACGTCCTCCTGAGGGTGGTCCTCCGGATACGGATCCCCCGTACATCATACGCACAGTGCCGGAAAACCGGATAGTACGTTTCGATGGAACACAGGTTTCTTTTGTCTTCAACGAATATGTGCAACGGCAATCGTTTCAGGACGCACTGCATGTTTCACCTCTGCCCGAGACTCCGCCGGAAATCAAATGGTCCGGCCGCCGGGTTACATTGCGCTTTGCGGAAGACCTCCTTGAGAACCGCACATATGTGATTACCATCGGAACAAACGTGCGTGATCTGCGCGCCGGAAACGAGATGACGGAAACCATGCACCTGGCATTTTCCACCGGTGACAGTCTCGACAACGGCACATTCAGCGGAACGGTGCACGGCGAACCGCGGTCCGGTGTCAGCCTCTTTGCCTATCTGATCGACGAGGAACGGGCGGACACACTTGACCCCGCAGAAGACCGCCCGGATTACCTGGTGCAGAGCGGACAGGATGGTGCATTTCAATTTTTCAATGTGCTTCCGGGGCGCTATCGTGTATTCGCAATCCGGGATAAGAACAATACATTACGTTACAATGCGGAAATCGATGAAATCGGTATTCCTGTTCATGACGTCGTTGTTGAGGATTCGACAGAAATTACAGCACCGCTGCGTTTCCATCTGCACACTGAGGATACGACGCGGCCTGCCATTCAGCGCGTTGAAGCGCTCAACGAACGACTCGTACGTGTCAAATTCAATGAAACGATCTATCCTCAGCCGCCTCCCTCCAGATTCATCACGATCACGGATTCCAGCAGTGGAGAACGCCATTTCGTCATCGCTGTCACAGCCCCGCCGGAGGACCGCTATGCCTGGGATCTGTTGCTGGGCCATGAAATGATGGAGCGACCGTTCCTTCTCGTAATCGATTCGCTTGAGGACGGCGTCGGAAATGCTCTCATCACAGATACGATGCCGCTGTCCTTTACCGGGTCTGTACGTCCTGATACAGCGATGCCCTTGCTCATCTCCCGGTACCCGGAACCGAACACAGTGAATGTGCCGCCAGACAGCAGCTTTTCCCTCCGTTTCGACCGGCCGGTTAACCTGGACGAGGCATTTGCGCTCCGCGATTCCAGCGACAATATTATTACTCTCCAGATGCGAAGACCGGATGCGTTACGTGTTGATCTTCTACATCCTCCGCTCATGGAGGAAGCGGTATACACCTTCTGCGTCGATCTGCGGCAGGTACGTGACTCACTGACGGCTCAGAACGTTGGTGACAGTACCGAATGCATCACGTTTACATCCGGCAGACCGGGGGAATTCGGAACATTGACAGGAGTCGTGCGGACGGAGGATTCTACCAATACAGTCATTGTCCGTGTACGCAACGTCGCTGCCGAATCCGGGATACGGACGGCACAAACGAATTCAACACGTCAATTTCAGTTCGAGAAATTACCTGAAGGTCGCTACATTATCGATGCATACATCGACAGGAACGACAATAATCGCTATGATTTTGGAAAAACCTTCCCACTGATCCGGCCGGAGCCCTACGGGATACATCCCGATACCTTGCGTGTCCGTGCGCGGTGGGAAACAAACGATATCATCGTTCCCCTCCCTGTACCTGATGCGGAAACTCCGGCCCGATGAACATCCTCACCGGGTCTGTTTTTCACGGATGACATGAAATACATTGTCACGTACCACCCAGGCATCCTCCAATCCCGCTTCGTGCAACATATCTCGTGCAGTGTCCGCCTCTGTTTTATTCAGAAAATCCCCAGCCCGCACTTTGTAGTAAGGCGCATCGAAACTCATATCAATCCGACCGACATCAATATTCAGTAATCTGCAGTCCTCACGAATCCGCACGAGCGCATCCTGAGCCTTGTCGATATCGGTTGTAGAGAATAGCTGCAGGCGATACCCCATGACACGCTCGGTGCGCTCCACCCAGAGAGGTTGTTCCTCTTCTGCAGGGTGTTCTTCGACTGGTTCCGGAGTTTCAGGTGTTACGACAGGTTCTGTTCTGTATTCCGCAGGATCGAAGCTCTGCTCATGTTCCTGAATGGATTTCTCCTCTTTCCGCGTACTTTCATCACTCGCTGTGCAGCCGAGAAGCAATACTGCGAAACCCAGTACAGCGAGAAGCAGAAAGGGTTGTACTTTCACCATCCGGACAGACCTCATTTGCTGATCACACATATCCATGAAAATTGCGAACACTCGTGCTGACGAACACTCGTGCTGACGAACACCCGTGGTAAAAGGCAAGAAGTTATCGAGTCCGTCAGATATCACACTGCGGCAAACCTAGCGTGCGACTTCGACCGTGAATGCGTCCGGGTACCCACGTGATTGCACTTCCGCCTTGAAATTTGCAGCCTGCTCACGCGCCGGGAAGGAACCCAATGTCACCTTGTAAAAACCGGTGACAGGGTCATAGCGTTTGTACACAGGCTGATTAAATTTCTGTTTTGCCTCTTCGACAAGTGAGAATGCTCCGGACTCGGTTTTGAATGCTCCGATCTGGACACTCCACATCATGCTGCCCCCGTGGGTATCCGTCGTTGACGGTGGAGTCTGCTGTGGTGCAGGTTGTGCGTCCTCTGACCTCTCTTTTACCGGAACCGGACGCTCTGTAGCGGGGAGGTCCTCGTCCTCGACTATTTCGAGCCTCACGGGTTCATCCGTTTCCGGTATGATAGGTTTATCTTCGTCATCAATCCTCTGTAACGAGCGGTCAGACTCCTGTTGAGTCTGTTCCGTAGCGCTGAGTTCATCGCTGGAACTGCATGCCGTACACAGCAGCAACGCGACACAAACCGGCAGTACACGTAAAAATCCAATCATCGACATTGATGCCTCCATAGTATCGTCATGTTTGTAGTATCGTGAGACCGGAACTGCTTCCGAGACGATTGGCACCGGCCTCTATCATCGCCAGTGCAGTTGTACGATCACGAATTCCTCCGCTCGCCTTCACTCCGAAATGCTCACCGACCGCGTGCCTCATTCGTTGAACGGCTTCGATCGTCGCTCCTTCCTGTGCGAATCCCGTCGATGTCTT
Organism: Bacteroidota bacterium; assembly: GCA_018224345.1. Lineage (GTDB taxonomy): Bacteria > Bacteroidota > Ignavibacteria > SZUA-365 > SZUA-365 > SZUA-365. The sequence continues at coordinate 234 of JAGTUW010000254.1, read as the reverse complement.
CACGAAATCCGCGCCTGCATTGACGGCTATTCTGCATGCAAGCGACAGTTCATCCGCATCAAGCATACAGGTTTCAAGTATAACCTTGAGAACAGCTTGATCGGCCTGTTCCCGAACAAGACCTGCAACCTGTGCAATATCCTGCTCGACATATGCACTGTCTCCCTGTTTAAGTCGACCGACATGCATGACCATATCGACTTCCGTCGCTCCGTCTTTCAGTGCCCGGTCGGT
>JAGTUW010000253.1 GCA_018224345.1 Bacteroidota bacterium | reverse complement strand
TGGAAATTTTAATGGAACGCTTGGATGATAATAACGAATAATGCTTGGGCAATGCCACCCGCAAGGGCGAAAAATTTTTCGCCCTTGCTGCTGCCCCTGCTCTTTTTGCTGCTGTGCCTGCCGGGAGTGGCCTGGGCGCAATTGGATGAATTGTCGCCGATGTCGCAACGAAAGGACCGGGGTGGAGATGCGTCGGCGTTGCTGTCGCGGGATGCGATACCGGTGGCGCGGACGGTGGATGCGCAGCATTACTATTGCGGCGCCGGGGATGTGTTTTCTCTTGTACTGACACTGCCGGTGAGCATCGAGACCGTCCTGCCGGTCAGCGCTGACGGTTCGCTGGTGATTCCGCGCCTGGGTGCGGTGCAGGTGGCCGGGCTTTCTCTTGCCGATGCGCGCGAGAAGGTGTTTGCGGCATTGCGCGAAAAATATACGCGGGTGGACGGCACGCTTTCTCTGATACAACCGCGGACCATCCTGGTGCGCGTGCAGGGCGAAGTGCGTTCTCCCGGTCTGCTGCAGGTCACTGCCGCTACGCCGGTGTCGATGGCGCTGCACCTGGCCGATCAGGCGGGCAAGGAAACAACGCAGACGAAACTCGGGCCGGTACAGGCCGAAACGCCTGCGCCACCGATGGGATACCGGCAACGTGTGGCACAGCGCTGGTTCGGCACACAGGAAATGGAAACCCGTGCGTTGCGCCGCATCATTGTGCAACATGCCGACGGCAGCGTCAGCCGCGCGGATCTGAGTATGTATGAAGGGACACGCGATGCGCAATACGACCCGCTGCTGCGGGAAGGTGATGTCCTCGTCGTGCCGCATCGCGATGCGGGCAATCCGACGATCGCCGTGCTCGGTGCGGTGCGCCGTCCGGGCGTGTTTGAATTCATTCCGGGCGACCGCGTCTCCGACCTCGTGCGCATGGGCTTCGGCCTCGATGCCGACCGCACTGTGCTTTCGGCGGAATTGATACGCACCGACGGCCAAACAACGGATATCGACCTGGCATCGCTGCGTCAGGAGTCGAACAACACCGCACTGCGTGCGGGCGACCGGCTTTTCGTCTATGCCGACGCGACACGCAGCAGCAACAGCGGTGCGGCTGTGGCCGATGGCGAGCTGCAGGACCCGGGTATTTATCCTATCGTCGCGGGACAAACCACGCTTGCCGAACTGGTGACCATGGCTGGCGGCTTCTCGAAACATGCATGGCCCGGACACTCGGAACTGTACCGGCGGCAAACCGGTATCGATGGGTTCGCTCTCGATGAGGCGCGGGACAGAGAAAGAAATTTCGAGAAAAGTCCTCTGCATTATGAAGACACGCTGTATTTCAATACCAGTGAGCGCCTGCGTGAAGGCCGCGTCGCTGTGGATTTCCACCGTCTCTTCATTCTGGGCGACCGCATGGCCGATGTGACGCTTGAAGACGGTGACATTCTGCTCGTACCGCGCAACAGCGGAACGGTGTATGTGTACGGACAGGTCAACAACGGTGGGTTCATTGCCTGGTCCGAAGGAAAAAACTATGAGTGGTACATCGCACAGGCGGGCGGTTATGGCGCCAGCGCATCGGAAGGACGCGCAGCGGTGATCAAAGCCAGCACACGCGAATGGGCTGATCCGGCCACGGCGGTGATCGAACCGGGCGACATGATTTTTGTGCCGCATACCCCGCTTGTGCGACTGGCCTCCACATCCGATATTCTTGCGGTCACGGCGGCCATTGTCGGCAGTCTCACCGGTCTGGCAGGTCTGCTGGTCGCCTTGCTGCGATAGGCAGCGCTGGCGGCAGTCCGCCGGCGGCGTCCGACACCACGGTACTGCATGCGTGTACACGGCAGGCCGCGCTTCATCTCAAGGAAGGGCTGCCGGTATGACCTTCCCGAATTGTGACATACTATTGATATAACGGAATTACCATGAATCAGACTCCCACCCGGCAACAGGACAACCGTCCTTTCGTGCGTTCGGTTTTTGTTCTGCTCCGGCACTGGAAATTTCTCCTGCTCGCCTTTTTTATCGCAGCCGTCGTGACGGCGGTGTATTCGCTGACAATGCCGAACTGGTACAAGAGCAGTGCGACGTTTCTTCCGCCGCAGGGACAGTCCAGCATGTTCGAATCGCTGGCAGGCGGCTTGAGCACGACGCTCAAATCCTTCGGTATCGGCAATCTCGGTGGTGGTTCCGGCGGATACAGTCATATCGCCATTCTCGAAAGCCGGCGTATCGGTGAGGAACTTGTCGAAGAATTCGATCTGATGAAGGTCTATGACATCAGCGACGGCTCGATGGAGAACGCCCTGCGGACGCTGAAAAACAATTCACAGTTCACGTATGAACAGGAAGGCCGTGTTGTCATCAGTGTCTGGGCCAGGGATGCGCAGCGTGCGGCGGATATCGCGGCGGCCTATTTCCACAAGCTCAATGAAATCGCCACCGAGCTCAACAGTATCGAGGCCAGGGGCAACCGGGAATTCATCGAATTACAGTATGTGAGCATTCGCGACAGTCTCGCGAAACTGGAACGGCAGTTTGCCGATTTCCAGAAACGCACGAATATCATTGCCCTCGAAGAACAGACCAAGGCGACGATTTCCGCGGCGGGTGAGCTGTATGCGAAACTCGGTGCGCAGAAAGTGTATCTCGGGTTGCTGGAACAGAATCTCAGGGCAGACGATCCGGAACTTCTCGCGCAGCGTTCACTGGTACGGGAACTGGAGAAGCAGATTCCGGGACTCGGCGACAATGATCTCGCCGGACTGCTCGGGGACAAAGACCTGGATCTTCCGGAGGAAGGATTGACCTACCTGCGGCTGTACCGGGACATTGAGATACTCAGCAAGCTGCAGGGTTTTCTGTTGCCGATGTATCAGCAATCCATCATTGAAGAGCACAAGACCATGCATGTGCTCGTTCCACTCGACAGTCCGGCACCGGCAGAGCGCAAGGACAGGCCGAAGCGGTCGGTGATCGTGCTTGCGGCCTCGTTCAGCGTTCTTGCCGTGGCTATGTTTTTCGTGTTACTGCGTGAGCGTTTTCGTTACTATATGCAGGAATATCCCGACGAATGGGCGTCGGTCAAACGGCATCTGGGCTTCAAACGCGGAGTGGAATGAGACAACTGCTTGCCATACTCGCTGGTGCCGACACGGCGCGGGAGTATGACACGCCGCTGTCGTGGAAGGAAACGGCGATCTTTCTTTCTGTCGTCCTCGGCGTGATGCTGCTCGCGTTTTATCTGCATCTCGAGTACCCTTTGCTTCTCGCTGTCACAGCCGTATTGGGAGCGCTGCTGGTCATGCAGAATCCCGTGGTATGGATATCGCTGTCCATTCTGCTGCTCGTCCCTGTCTTCTGGCAACTGGAAAAGGGCCTGACGCCACAGGAGGTGGTCCATGCCGTGCTGTATTACGGTGGTCTGCTGTGGTGGTTGTTTCATCGTGTCGTAATTGCGCGCAAGCCGCTGCACTGGTCATTGCCCGGGATACTGAGTGTTGCGCTGCTTTTGCAGATGCTGTTGCTCGCACCGGTGTCTTTCGGCTATGGTGCGGAACCCTATGTATGGCTGCGTGAGATGGCAGTGCTTTCTTCCGTGCTGATGTTCATTCCCATCGCGCATGAATGTGACACGCGCACAAAGCAGTACATCGTCGGCGCTGTGTTGTTGCTGACGCTGGCGATTCTGGCGACGAAGAATATTTTTCTCTACAAGCAGCGCGTGGTCGCGGCCGTATGGATGTGGCAGGTCGGCGCAAGCCGCGCATCGGATACATTTTATCTGGTGTTTTCGTTGGCCGTACTCGGGATGGTGCCCCTGCTCGCGGCACGACGCAAGCTCATGGTCCTGTTCTGGGCGGGCATACTGGTTGTCGGCATCACCAGCACAGTGCTGTCGTTTTACCGGACGATCTGGGTGACTGCGCTGGCATCGTATGCGCTGATGTTCATGATGCTGGGCCGTGACATCCGGCGTCGCATGCTGAAATATGCGGCTGTCGTCGCGCTACTGGTCGTGGCCGCGTATCCGCTGTTTCTTGAGGACGTGATATCCGTCGATGTACTGTGGCGATCTATCAGCAGCCGTTTCATATCCATCGGCGACTATCGCATCGATGTGTCTGTGGAGAACCGTCATGCGGAGGCGCGGGCGATACTCGGCGATATCGGGGGGCACTGGTTTCTTGGCAAGGGGATGTCCGTTCCGGCGCATTTCACCAAGCTGACCTCGATGACGACGATAGAGCCGACCTGGACGCACAACGGCTTTGCCTGGGCGCTGCGGCATTTCGGTATTGTCGGGATCTTCCTGCTGTTCACTGCCTGGCTGTTGTTCGCCTGGCGCGCCTTCCGGCTTACGCGCTGGTTTCGCGATGCGCCCGGGTACGATCCGGACGAACGGTTACGCCTGCGTCTGTTCGCCGGGGCGGCGGTGGCGGTCATACTGTCAACCTTTCTGATTTCCCTGACCATCAATCAGTTTTTCGGGCAGGAAGCCGGATATGTGCTGGCTGTGCTCTTCGGCTTCATCGATCTGTGGTGGAGGGAGAAAAAAACCGCGGAGGAAGCCGGGGTGGCGCTTCCCGCGCAGGCAGGGGAGCGGTCCGGCGATGAATGAAAACGATGAGCGGCCGGTACCTTCTTCGCCTCCGCCTTTCGGGAGTGCGGGCACATCGGGAGTGTTGTCGCAGGGGTTGCTGTCCATGCTGGCCTACGGGGTGAATTTTGCGGCGAGTTTTTTCGCCATCATCGGTATCATCAACATACTCGGGGAGCAGTCCTTCGGCCGTTTCGCTCTGGCAATACAGATCGTGGCGTTTACTTCGATGATAGCAGATTTCGGTATCGGACCGGTGATCATGCGCCGGTTGGCCATCATGCCCGGCCGTGCAGCGACGGTTATTCTGGAAGCGACGGCCGGCCGCAGTCTGCTGCTGCTTCCTGCCTGGATACTGAGTCTCGGCATCGGGTGGTTGCTCAAGCCCGAGTGGTCGTTCTTTCTCCTGCTCAACATCATGCTGCTCAATGTCGTGGTGTCATCGAAAATTCCCGTGCTGCGCGGGACGCTGGATGCGCTTTTTCGTTCGCAGTCGCGCATGGGATTGCCGTCGGTGACCATGGCGCTGGATGCGCTGATACTGCTTGCCGCGGTGATCGTCATACCGGCATCTTTTACGAATCCGATACATGCGATGGCGCTGTACACGGTGAGCAATCTCGGCGGGGCGCTGCTGCTGCTGCTGCTCGGTGTCTCCCTGACCCGCCGCATCAATACCGAGCCCGTGCGGCCGCGTTGGAGCGGTGTGCTGGAGTTGATCCGCAGCAGTGCGCCACTTGCTGTCTTTCTGCTGTTCAATGCGTTGCATGTGAGCATCGATTCGATGTACCTGGAAACATTTCACGGCGAGGAAGCTGTCGGCGTGTACAATGCCGCGTTGCGCGTCATGTCGCCTCTTGCCGTCTTTCCGACCGTCATCGCGATTTCCGCCGTACCGTTTTTCGCACGTGCCAGTGTGACTGATGACGAGGCGCAGCGTGCGCGGCTGACACGGCTATTCTCTCTTTCCGTGAAAACTCTGCTTGTCGGTGCGGTACTGCTCGCGGGTCTCGGTCTTACCAATTCATCGCTGCTGGTGGAACTGGCCTTTCGCGGGAATTTCACTGCTTCCGTGCTCCCGATGACGATACTCTTCGCGACCTTTCTGCCGATGGCGTTGAACACGTTTCTCGTGGAGCTCAACAATGCACGCGGACATCTGCGCAACAACACGAAATTCGCTGTGATACTCGCCGCCGTCAGCCTCACTGCCGGAGCCCTGCTGATCAATTACTTCTCCGCCACCGGTGCCGCCGTGGCGAAACTGCTTGCCGTGCTCGCAGGCTTCGCTTTTCTTATATTACACTCGCGTACCGGCATCGATCTGTCCATGAAACCCGTCATCGGCAAGGCATTGATGCTCTTTCTCATCTTCATCGCCGCGCGTCTGCTCCCGGGCGATCTGCATTGGGTCGTTTCCAACAGTATCGCGCTTACTGTCACGATCGTCGCCATCTTCGTACTGCGCATCTTTACCGTCGATGAACTCGCGCAATGGAAAACACATCTCGGTGCACTGAAACGCAGCAGACAAGGTGGCGGGACTTCCGCAAACGACGGGAAGGATACACCAGAAGCATGACAGCGTACGACAACACATATTCAAGTCAGGGGGGCGGGCGATGAGCAGTCTCCTCAGTGTGACGGCAGGTATTCTCTCGTACAATCGCTGTGAGGACCTCCAGCGCACGCTCACCGCCGTGCTGGCTGTTCCCGACATGCGTGTATTGCTGATCGACAACGCCTCGACCGACGGGACGCGGGAAATGCTGACCGGGGAATTCGGCATCGATACACATCCGACCACGCTGCTGACAGGGTGCGCGCCACGTGCGATCGATGCGCCTTCGCCGCTGCCGTTTCGTCCTTCCGTCCTGTATCCGCGCATGACCTGCCTGTTGCTCGAGCATAATACCGGAATTGCCGCTCGTAATATCCTTTTCGAGCGCGTCGGCACACCGTATCTGCTGACACTCGACGATGATTCCTGGCCGCGCGGGACAGATGACGTTCTTCGGCTGTTGCAGACGATGGAGTCCGACCGGCGCATTGCATCGGTCTGTGCCGCTTGCGTGCACCCCGCCACCGGCGTGGCGGAGACGGCCGGGATCGAGCGTTTCGCTTCCGGCGGAGACGCGGCGCGTGGCTATGACGTGGTGAACATCGCTGCCGGCGGTTCGCTCCTGCGCATGTCCGCCGTACGTTGTACCGAGGGGTATGGCGAGGAATTTTTCTGGGGACGCGAGGAAAACGACCTGGCTTTTCAACTGTTGCTTTGCGGGTATCGCATCGTGTATGATCCGCAGGCGGTCGTCTGGCACGCACTTTCTCCCGTAGGCAGACGGCAATACGAGCGCCTGCGTTACGTGACGCGCAACAGTCTCTGGCTGTTGTGGAAATACTTTCCGCTTGTCGTCGCACTTCCGGTTTCACTGCTGTTTTCCCTGCGCCGCCTGCTCGCCGTGATCAAGGACTGGCGGCGTGCTGTTCCTGTCCTGCGCGGCATTGTCGCCGGGTATGGTGGCATCGCCGCACGCAGAAGACGGGATACGCCGCTTCCCGGGCGTCCCGCCCGTTTCCCGTTGCGCGAAAGCCTGCATTTACGCGGCTGGTTTACCAAATTGTTGTATGAATAAGCGTGACCTCCCGTGCAAGACACCACTTCCTCACCCCGTCTCCACATCCTGCAGATTTCACCGCGCATCCCGTGGCCGGTGAGTGACGGCAGCGCTATCGGGATTTACAACATCACGCGTTCGGTTGCGGCCCGCGGACACCATATCACCTTCGTGGCTTTTGCGCCCCAGGTTGATCCCCGCGAGCAACGGGAGGATGTGGTCGGGGACATGCCGGATTTCTGTGAACTCGAAACAGTGGTACACGATACACGGAACACGCCATGGAAAGTACTGCGCAACCTTTTTTCTCCCCTGCCCTATCCGGTTTCCAAATACGAAGCTCCGGAAATGTACGCGCAGCTCGATGCGCTGTGCACGGAACGGCACTTTGATGTGCTGCATGTCGATCACGCGCACATGGCCTGTTACGGGGAGTATGTACGGAAGCGTTACGGCATTCCCTATGTTCTCCGCGAACACAATTTTGAAACCACGATTTATCGCCGCTATGTCGAACAGGCGCAGTTTCTGCCGGCACGGATGTATTTCAACATGCAATCCTCCCGGCTGTACCGTTTCGAAGCCACTGCCCTCCGTCACCCTGACGTCATCGCCGCCATTACACCGGAAGATGCCCGGGCCATACACGACGCGCTTGCCTCTGTATCCGGGCAAACGGAACAGGACGAAATTCCGTCGCGGCAAGAAGGCGTGAATCCCGGTGTGGGCAGGGAGACACGCAGCACTGCGGAAATGAAAGGAAAGAACAGGATTACGGGGATGGACGCGCCGGCGGAAGAGGCGGCGCGTCCTTTGGAGGGAGACCGTGCACGAGTGCGTGTGATTCCTGCGGGTGTGGATATCGAGCGGCACCGGCCGTTTGACGAGGGCTGTGACGACGCGCATGTTGTGCTCGTCGGGTCTCTGGCCTGGGCACCGAACAGTGATGCCGCGCAGTGGTTTGTGACGAGCATCTGGCCGCACATATCGGCGGC
>JAGTUW010000252.1 GCA_018224345.1 Bacteroidota bacterium | reverse complement strand
GGATTCGTCCGGGAAACCGGATTCGTCCGGGAAACCGGATTCGTCCGGGAAACCGGATTCGTCCGGGAAACCGGATAGCGGAAAAGAGAACGATTGATGGGGTGGGTGGCGAAGGCCTTCATCAGGGATGGGAAACGGAAGGATGCATATCACCCGTTCAGGACTGCTGCGTGTGTGAGGCCGCACGGAACGTCCTGTGAACTTTCTCCTTCAGCACAAGGATCAGAAACGCAGGGAAACCGAGAAGATAGCGTCGCCAGAGCCTGGCAGGTTCGTGCATGAGGCGATGCAGCCATTCGAGTCCCGAACGACGCATCCATCGTGGTGCCCGCGCCTGCGTCCCGGCCAGAAATTCAAGAAAGTTTCCGGTTGCGACAGTGAGAGGGATGTGCATGTTTCCGTTGCAGGCGTCGATGAGATTTTCTTTGATCCATTCGAATTGCAGCGGATGACCGAGTCCGAGAAAGAGGACATCCGGCATGAAGGAGCGGATATCGCCGATAACCATGGCATCATCAGGACGGATGTGACCGTGATGCGTACGTACCACGCAGCCGGGCGAGGACGCTTGCAGGAGGCCGGGTAATGCAGCCGCAGCATTTCGGCTGCCGCCAAGCAGATAGACGCGCTTTCCTCTCCGCAGAACATCTTCGAGAAGACAGTGGTGAAAGTCTGTCGCATTGACGGGCGCCACAGGTGATCCGTCAAGCAGACGCAACGCGGAACGCATGGCAAGCCCGTCCACGACATTCAGGACCGCGGTATTGAGCAGGGAGCGCAGCCAGGGCAGTTGACGGCTGTCGAGCAGAATCCGGAAATGCGTATACGTGGTGAAGAAGGGAATCTGCGTCGTTGCGTCCTGCAGCGTGTGAGTATCGCTCTTGTCCCTGGTGATTGCTGTGGTACGCTGCGAATGACTGATGTTTGCACCGGCAAATCGCACATATGAGAGCAACGCGTCATAAGGCGCGTTATGCAAGCATACATCAAAGAGTATATGTGGATCTCTCTGTACCGTCATCTCCGCCCGTTGGGGTCAGGAGGATGTTTCATCGGTGTCGTCGGTTGCCTCGTCTTCCTCCTCCGCATCGTCATCTGCGCCGAACCACCCGAGAAGCAGGGACATGAGCATCACGGCATTTTCATCCTGGTCTTCGATGAAGGTGCCGTCGTATTGCATATCGGCATGTTCCTTTGCCAGCATCTGCCATTCGACGTTGCCTTCTTCGTCAAAGGGCGCTTCCTTTGGCTCATATCCGAGAAGCTGCAACTTGGCCGCCACGAGTGATTTCAATTCGTCCTCTTTCGTAAACCAGCGATCGAGTATGCGCCGTGCCATCTCGGCAGAGAGGTTGGCTTCATCTGATATGACGGGCAGGAGCATGGACATAGGTGCACGGCTGATGTTGCGGAAGCCTTTCAACTGATGCTTCCCCGTTGCCAGGCGGGAGATGGTTGCTTTGTCTTCCTCGAGTGCGGGGCGTATCACCGAGTAACGGAACTGGCGGTCGTCCATCAGCGCAAATACCGCATTGGCGGGGTGCGACTGAACCTTATCATTCTTTGTAGCCATGGGTCTGTGTGTTGTTGTGTGAAAAGAGATGAAGTAATGTAGCGTTTTTTCCAGACTTCCAAACCGGATCAGACTTCGATCTCCACCGGATCAGACTTCGATCTCCTCGACATTCGTTTCCGGTGGCCGGTATGTGGACGGCAGGGTGATAAAGAATGCCGTGCCCGGACGTTCGACACCATCGCCGATACGGGAAGGCGATTCGACATCGATCTTGCCGTTGAACTGACGGATAATATGCAGAACGACGCTTATGCCCAGGCCAGTACCTTCAATTCCTTTTTCTTTGGATAGACTCGAGCGGTAGAAATCCTGAAAAATTTTCTTCTGTTCATGAAGTGGTATGCCGATGCCGTTGTCGGCGATCTCGATGCGGATGTCCTCATCCTTGCGCTGAATATGGATTTCCACCCGGCCATCCCGCTCGGTGTATTTGTGTGTGTTCGAAATCAGGTTCGACAGCGCAAGTTTGAGCAGTTTACGCTCGGCTTCAACATAAATATCCTTGTCACTGTTGATCCAGGTCGAGAAGCGGATTTTCTTTGAGACGAACAGTATGCGCATCTCCTGATAGATTTCGTCGATCAATTCCGTCAGATTTACATGTGAAATCTCGGGTTTTTCCGCAAGACGGAGCTGTGTAAGCTGCAGAATGTCGTTGACAATGGATATCGCGTTATTGAGACGGATGCGCGAACGTTCGAGCGGCCGCTCGAACGCCTCGGGTACGCGTCCGAGTGAACCGTCGAGTATCATATTGAGATATGTCATCGCGGCGGCAATGGGAGTTTTCAGATCATGGACCACGGACATGACATAACGCGACTTTGCGGTTTCGGCTTCTTCCAGTTTTCTGTAGGCGATCGTCAGTGAGCGCTCCCGTAAATACAGCTCCTTTGAAATGGAGTTGGCCAGGTAATTGCTGAGAAAGAGCACCAGGGAGAGCATCATGACGCGGACGGATACGTACACGTGGTTTGCGTATTGCATGCCTTCGTTATAGCCGATGAGAACATAATGCGGGAGACTGCCGTTCATCTCCATGATTGCACCGATGATGATGATACTCAGTGTCGCGGCTATAAGTATGGTGACCACACGCCGCGGGAGGATCAGACTGCCGATGATGACGTGGAAAATGAAGAAATAAAAGAAAGGGGACTCAATGCCGCCGCTAAGGTACAGCAGGACAAGCAGCGCAGTGAAATCAAGGCTCATCTGTAGAAAAGCGAAATGCAGTCCGTTGAATGGCGCCTTCCCCTCGGGCAGTAACGCATGGGTGCGATGGAACACCATGTTGTAGAGAAGAATGACAGCGGTCAGTATGCCGATGGAAAGAGCTTCCAGTTGGAGGTCGGGAAGTAACTCGCCGATCAGCAGCAGGCCACCCATCATTAATACGACGACGTAGCGCAGGTAGATCAGCCAGAGATTACGTCGCTTCAACGTTCTCCAGAACTCATCATACAAGATCCATTTCGGGACAAGTTCAATCATGGTCACTCCAGTGGACTCCTGATTGAGAAGATAGTCACAATGTGTACAATCTGCAATGTCAAGGGGATATATCTCTCCGGAATATTTTCTACCGGCGATGAAAGACTCCTGAAAGAGAAATAAAAGTCTATCAACGAGGAAGTATGCAAATCCAAATGGAAATAACCGTCCATCGGTGAGGCAACATATTTATTAAATACAGATAATGATCCATCAGCAATGAAACACAGCTAGCCAAATAGAAATAACCGCCCCCCCCCCATTCGGAGTGAAATAATTCACAAATTATGCCGAAATGCATTGAAAATGAGCCGTTTCTTTGCGATGTTACAATAATGGAATCACTTCACCGGTCTATGTCTTGCCGGATACAGAGGTGATACCGGAACAAAGTGGAAAGCAGGGTCCCGATGAACTGCGTCGTCTCAACAATTCCCGAACGCTGCAAGCGGTGTTACTGCTGTGTCCGCGAATGTCCCGCCAACGCGATTCAGATTTTGAACGGACAGGCGGTAGTTCTTTCCTCGCGTTGTGTCGGTTGCGGTAATTGTATGAAAGTATGTACGCAGAATGCCAAATCCGTCCGGGACGGAATTTCGCCGTTGCGTACGATGTTGGCAGAGGGGAAACGGG
>JAGTUW010000251.1 GCA_018224345.1 Bacteroidota bacterium | reverse complement strand
CACCCCTTCAGTGTATGAATGACAACGGCTCGCGGTCGACATGGCGCGTGTGCAGGGCATGCGAGCACCGCATCCTGTCCCGTGATCGCACCCTGCTGCTGCATTGTGATACAGTCAAACGTGTTCCGCATCCCGGCAAGAGAGGACTTGCACCGCCGGGGTTCGCGCCATGCATAGCGCACATAAAAAAACGCCGCGAAACCTTGATTTCGCGGCGTTCTGCATTGGGTTTGGGCATTTCTGCCTCGTACACGCGGAGGGATTCGAACCCACGACCCGCTGATTAAGAGTCAGCTGCTCTGCCAACTGAGCTACGCGTGCACAACCAAATTACGGCTTGCTGCGAACTTTTCAAAACCGGTCACCCGATGTTCCGTCGATCCTTCGCATATTTCCCTGTTTCCAGTCATTTTACAGCAGCCCCTGCAGACCTGCAGGGCCGCGGCATACCGGACGATCGGGGTTGGCGGTGAAGGAAGGGCGGTTCGCGAACCGCCCCTAACTCGGTGACGGCATATTCGTCGGCCATGCCGCTGCCGTTGTCCCGCAGAAAGGAAACAAATTCTTGGAAGAAGCCAAGCATGCTATGGAGACGACCTGTCTCCATAGTATATGATAATAAAAATACCTGTGGTGGGGTTGCCCCTGAAAAGAGAGAATTATGACAACAGGATGATTAACGGATAATGACGTCCGGACAACCGTCTTCGTCCATGAAACCATTCCTGGTTTCGGGAAGCCGGGGACAGAGATCGTCCTTGTCATTGATGCCGTCACCGTCGGTGTCGGGGTTGAGCGGGTCCGTCCCGATGATACGCAGCTCCTCGTAATCGGTCAGACCATCACCATCGGTATCGGGATTGAGCGGGTTAGTCCCGAAAACGAAGATTTCCTCGTAATCGGTCAGACCATCCTTGTCGCTATCCTTCGCGTTCGGATCCGTTCCGTGAATGAAAACTTCATCGTAATCGGGAATACCATCACCATCCGAATCGGGAAGCAGTGGATTGGTCCCGTACTTGTAATATTCATCACCGTCGACGATGCCATCACCATCAGTGTCAACCCGATTCGGATTGGTACCGAGCCTGAGTTCGAGTCCGTCGGGGAGACCGTCGCCATCGGTATCCGCTTTTAATGGATTGGTGTGGTACCGGATTATTTCCTCGGCATCGTTGATCCCGTCGCCATCGCTGTCCGGATCGAGAGGATCAGTGCCGTACTTGATAACCTCTTCGTAGTCGGTCAGGCCGTCGCTGTCGGAGTCCTTTCTCTGCGGATCCGTTCCGAGTACTTCCGCCTCATACCAATCCGTCAGACCGTCACCGTCGGTATCCGCATCGTAGGGATTGGTATCACGCTCAGCTTCCTCCTGATTGGTCAATCCGTCACCATCGATATCAGGATCGGGAAAAAGAAGAACTTTCACTCCGAAGGACAACGAAAAATAAAAATCATTGGCGGTCTGGGCAGCGTTGCGGTTCCGTCCCACACCGGTTTCCTCGGCATAGGTATCACGGACGTAATCGGATGCAAATGCGTCAAGTCCACCAGTCATGGTCAGATTCGCCCGGATCTCCGTATTGAAGGCAATGCGTCTCCCGATCATAACATCGATACCGAGTCCGGCGGGAAACACCCATGTTTCCTGCTCGGGTGTTGCGGGAAAATAACGGGTCACACGACTGACATAGTCCTCCGGTGTGTACCAGAGCTTCCCCACGCCTGCAAGCAGATAGGGATTGAGGTATTCCGCAGGAATGAGATCGAGCATCAGCAAGCCGGAAAAGGCGGCAAACTCCGTACTGCGTTCCACCTGATTGAGCAAAGGATCATTGCCGAACTGGATTTCATAGGCTGTCCGTGTGTTCCTCCGCCACCTTCTGTTGTAATACAGCATCCCCTTCTCCACCTGCAGGCCTACACGCAGATACCGGTTCAACGTGTACGTCGCCTGAAAGCCGAACAATTCCCCGACCTGTTCGTCAGAAAACTCCCCGTTGTATTTCGCCAGTCCGAGCATCGGGGTGAGCGATAGCCTGCCCTCACTGTAACGGGGGCGACCGGAATACGGGATGTCCTGGGCAAGCAGGGGAACCCCGCACGATAACAGCAATGCTGCCAACACAAATGACTTCATAGACTCCGCTCAGCACAGCCGGCAATCAGGCGCATGTAATCGCCGGACAACCGGTATTGGTTCAAACACTCCTGTTCACCTCCCGCCGCTGGTACCAGCACCGCAATGATACATCCTTTTCCTGTAACAAGCTGCTCTTTCATCTGCTGGACTACCGCTACTGAGAGAGACGATGACCAAGGCGGACAATGTAGAGCTCCACACGACGATTGAAGGCGCGGCCAAGTTCCGTGCTGTTGTCCATGATGGGACGCGTTGCACCGAAGCCCTTCGCCTGCATGCGTGAAGGATCGACACCTGCCCTGACAAAGAAATTCTTCACTGCCAGTGCTCGACGGATGGAAAGATTCTTATTGTAGGAATCACTGCCTTCCGAGTCCGTGTGTCCGCGTATCTCCACAATCATCTGTGGATATGCGTCAAATATCTCGACTTTCTGCGCCAACTCCGCGACATACTCGTGACGAATCGCGTCTCTGTCAAAATCGAAATGCACGTCGGCCAGGACAAACGTCTTGTCTTCTTCCAGATTATCCAACCCGAACGCAGGGAGAGGACTCACATGTCCGGCCATCGCAAAGTCAAAAGCAAATTGCCTTCGTGTCGTATCGATCACGCTACGCACGGGAATGATGTGCTGCACGGCACGGGGAACGTAACCACTGTAACGTGCAAAAAGTGGACGTGGCTCGGGACCATACACGGAATCCGGCTCGATACGCCAGCGATGACCTTCACCTGCACTCACACCACGACCTCTGCCATGCGTACCGGGACGTACATACCCTTGCTGGCTTGCAGTCACGCGATGACCAATCGCCCCACCCTCACCGGCGCCCACGCCAGTGCCACGACCTTCACGACCCTCACCGGTGACCAGGCCGACGTCCGGACGACCGGCACCCTCTCCTGTACCGACACCCGTGCCCTGTCCATCGCGGCCGGCACCCTCTCCTGTGCCGACACCGGTGCCCCGTCCATCGCGGCCGTCACCCACTCCTGTACCGACACCCGTACCCCGTCCATCGCGGCCGGCAAAAGCGATGGGGTCGCCGGGAGGAACGAAATCCTCGTAGCCGGGACCATCGGGACAACCGTCTTCATCCT
>JAGTUW010000250.1 GCA_018224345.1 Bacteroidota bacterium | reverse complement strand
CGTCGGAATATCGCAGTTGTAATCCCCGGCCAGACGACGCAAGGTCGGCAACTCTTTTTCCACTGCCTGTGCGAGTAACATTGCGCCCCAGGCAGCAGATTGTCCGTCGAAGGCCAGTGCGGCGTCGTAGACAATCTGGTCGAAGGTGTGTGCATCGCATTGCGACTCCTCGAGCGTGGTGCTCGTGTAGATATGATGGTACTGCCCGGGATCGATGCCCGCAAGGGATTTGTCGCGCCAGCGTGCGGCCTCGCGGATGGCAATGATGATGCGTGCGATCGACGCACGCAACTCTGTGGGGAGCATGTCTGTCTGCTTCCGGATCTTCCCGGCGATGTCGGTCCAGTGTTGCGTGGGCAACGGATAGACGATGTCATCCCCGAGCGTGCGTCCGGCATCCTCGTAGAGACGTCGTACGGCATCGACCAGCGGGTCGGACTCCGCAATGATCGGCGTGTAATCGAAACCGAACTTCCCGACATCGTGGCCGATATTCCGGGCGGAATTCATGACGAGGGCGGCGAGAGGACGCACCTGCGCAATCGACGGTCGTGGGAAATTGGCGCTGTCGGCCTTGAGCCAGAGATTGTAGCGCCACAGCATGGTGCCGGTAAAGGTGGGGATTTTCAGCGGACGTGCCAGCAGCATGTCGAACCAGGGAAGACGGAAAGGATCATCTCTGTCAGCCGCATCCCAGGTTTTGACAGGACGAAAACCGACGGTGGAGGAATCCAGATCGAAGGTCGACAATGCCTGGTCGAGCAGATCGATTTGCGCATGGAGCGGTGACGAACAGAGGAGAAAAACGAGGAGGAGCTTTTTCATGGTCGGGAGGAATCCAGAAGTTTGTGCGTGATAGCGTAGTGGGTGAGTTCGACATTGTTGCGCAGCTTCATTTTTTCGAGAATGCGTGCGCGATATGTGGTGATGGTTTTCTCGCTGAGGAAGAGATCGTCGGCGATTTCGCGCAGTGATTTCCCCGATGCCAGCATGCGCATCACCTGGTCTTCGCGGTTGGAGAGAAGTTGATGCGGTGCCCGTTCGGCGCCGTGCTCCATTGCCTCGGCAAGTCGCTCTGCAACCGCCGGGCTGATATAGCGTCCGCCCGCAGCGACTTTGCGTATCGCGGTGATCAGTTCCGCCGCAGCACTCTCTTTGGTCAGATATCCTGCCGCACCTGCGCGCAGCACGCGTACCGCGTACTGTTCCTCGGGGTGCATGCTCAGAATCAGTACCGGCAGGTCAGGATGGTGCGTGCGAATCTCGCCGAGAATATCAAGCCCGCTCCGCCCGGGCATGGAGATATCGAGTATGATGACATCATATCGTCCGTTGAGTATTTTCTCCATCGCCTCGGTACCGCTGCCGGCTTCATCGACGACGCGAAGGTCCCGGTGCTTGCCGAGAATCTGTTTGAGACCTTCGCGAAACAGCACATGATCATCGGCGAGTAGAATGCGAATCATCAAGCGGCTCCATCATGGTCGAAGGGGATGGTGACATCGACGTTCGTTCCGCGGCCGGGCACGCCCTCGAAGGTCACGGTCCCGTTCCAGTAATGTGCGCGCTCGCGGATACCCAGCAATCCGAACGATCGGGGATCACGGATGCTGTCCGCAGAGATCCCGCGGCCGTCGTCATGAACATGCAACGAGATGCCTCGGTTGCCGGCAAGCAGTTTTATGGTCACGCGTGTGGCGGCGGCATGCCTGGCAACGTTGGTCAGTGTCTCCTGAAAGATACGAAAGACGGCGGTGGATCGATCGGCATCGAGTGAAATATCGGGAGGATCGATATGCAATGCGCAGAATATCCCCGTACGGCGCTGAAATTCTTCCGCCTGCCATTCAATGGCAGCGACGAGTCCGAGATCGTCGAGCAGACCGGGTCGCAGGGAGGAAATGATGCGCTTGACGGATTGAATCGTGGTGTCGATGTCTGTAATGATAGTCACGAATTTCTCGCGCAATGCGGTGTCGGAAGGCGGAAGGTCTTCGAGCAGCAGACTCAGATGGAGTTTCAGTGTCGTCAGATTCTGACCGAGTTCATCATGGATCTCACGGGCAACACCTTTTCTCTCCTCCTCCCGCACCGTTTGCAGGTGTCGCGAGAGATTGCGGAACTGCTCCTGGGAACGTATGAGTTCCTCTTCGGCATAGCGGCGTTCGCGCACCTCTTCCTCGAGCCTGCCGGTATGTGAGCGTATTTTATCGGCCATGGTATTGAAGGTCTGTGCAAGATCACCTATTTCATCCCTGACACGTACGTTGGCGCGTTTGTCGAAATCTCCCCGTCCAAACCCCTCTGTCGCTGCCGTTAACGTCCGTATTGGACGCGTAATCGTCAGGGACATCACAACACCGAGACCGATGGCGATCAGCAAAATGACAAGTCCGCTGTAGAGCAACTGCCTGCGCAATGCGTGGACGGAAGCGAAGGCCTCGTTTTCATCAATTTCCGAGAGCATCACCCAGTGCAGATCGGGAATATCGAGTGGCGTAAAGGAGCTGAGCACGTGTTCGCCACGGTAGTCGACCACATTGCGTGTGTCGGTAATCCCGCGCAAGGCTGCGTCCGTTGCCTCCGTGCGCACCTCCTGCAACAGTACCGAGGTCTGATACTGACGGATGCCATCGATAATACCACCGTCGGTTCCGACATGCTCAAGCGTGCGGAGATAGGCCTCCGGCTCTTCGATGAAGAAGCGGGAGTCGTTGCGCATGCGGTAATCGGTACCGACGATATAGGTTTCGCCGCTGCGCCCGAGCACCCCGTCCCGCCGGTCGCCTCCTTCGGTCATCATCGTATTGATGTCGTCAATCGATATCTGGACAATGAGTACCGCGATCATGTGATCAGCGTCAAAGACAGGGGAGGCAACGAAGGAGGACGGTGCGTCGCCCGAGGGTTCATAGGGTTCGAAATCGACGAAGCGTGCGAACTGCCGGTCGGTGGCATCACGTGCTGCGCGGAACACCGTGGCAATATTGGAGGCGCGGTTCGGACCATGAATGAGATTGCTTCCAAAATCCGCTTCCCGTCTCGCGGTGTAAACGATGTCGCCGCGAGCATCCACGAGAAAGATGTCGTAATATCCTTGTTGTTCAAGATGGCCGACGATATCCTTGTCAAACGCATGCATGACCCTGATATGAGCGTTGAGAAGTTTCGCACGCGCACCGTTGGCAGCCCCGACCGCGCTTCTCTGCCCGTTTGTGATCGCATCCTCAGCCGCAATGAATGCGGCGTAGTCCTCGCGGTCGAATTTCTTGCGCGCAAGGGGCAGGAAAGACGCACGCAGCGCACGGGCAGCGCCAATGATCAACTGATCGTTGGAGTAGGCGACGACATCGTTGCGGATACGTTCGAAATAGTGTTCGATCTGTTGCCGCCGTGCCTCGCGTATGGCGGTCAATCGCTGAAAGGTCACTTCCTCGAGCGCAGTACGTGCATTCTCATACGCCAGCCAGCCGGTAATGAAAATGGAGACGCAGCCGATGAACACGAAGGAGAGACGCAGTTTGGAGCTGAGCTTGAGTGCTGGGAGTTTCACGGGATCATTGTCGGAACGTGACCGGCCTTTTGTGAGAGACGTCCACTGACGTCATCAGATAAACATACATCGCAGGCCGCTGAGAGTCCAGCAGTGAGACAGGAGCGAAGGCGGAATCGTTTTGCCCGCTGCAACATCACA
Organism: Bacteroidota bacterium; assembly: GCA_018224345.1. Taxonomy (GTDB): domain Bacteria; phylum Bacteroidota; class Ignavibacteria; order SZUA-365; family SZUA-365; genus SZUA-365. The sequence continues at coordinate 2,276 of JAGTUW010000250.1, read as the reverse complement.
TGTACAGTTGATGATATTTACAATGAACGAGGATTACAGACAGATGGAAATGAAAATTGACTTTCCCGGAAACAAGAAAGTGGACGCAACATACAACGGTTTCCGCATCAGCACTGATCAACCGGAGCGTAGTGGTGGCGACGGGAGCGCGCCGGCGCCGTTCGATCTCTTTCTGGCGTCATTGGGTACCTGTGCTGGTATTTACATTCTGGGTTTCTGCCAGCAGCGCGGTCTGTCCACCGAAGGGATAGAATTGACGCAGCGCATGGAATTCGATCCGGCCCGCCGCATGATAGGACGCATCAAGCTGGAGATCTCCGTTCCTCCCACCTTCCCGGAGAAGTACCACGACGCCCTGATCAAGTCCGCCTCACTCTGCGCCGTAAAAAAGCATATCGAAGAGCCTCCGGCATTCGACATCGTCACGACGGTGCAGGAGAACGTCGGCACCTGATTCATCCGTCCCTACAGCCCGACACCGACCTTGCACGGGGCACACCACCGCATGAAATACACAGCGTGTAGGGGCGGTTCGCGAACCGCCCTGTTTTCGCAACCCCCGATCGTCAATCACACCGTTCCACACTGAACATACCCACCGCCACGTTGCACGGGGTACGCCAAGTCATAGAATACACAGCGCGTAGGGGCGGTTCGCGAACCGCCCTGTTTTCGCAACCCCCGATCGTCAATAACCCTACACGACATCGCAATGCCATCGGACGTGTTCCCGGTGGGATACCACCGCATGAACAGGATTCATCCGAAAACATTATCACAATGCAATCGGTCTGGTATCGCGGGATACGTGCGGGCCGACGGGATGCGGTTCCGGTGCATATCGCATGATCCGTGGTGGTGGTGATGGATGGGCGGTTCGCGAACCGCCCTGTTTTCCGCAGGTTTCCACTCCCCACATTTTCTCAGCTCCACAATGACGCGACGGGGACAGCGTACAGGCGGTCTCCGAAGGGGAGGACGTTCTCACCATCATACAAGACCACTCCCTGAACAAATCGTTCGCCCATGGCGTCACGGAGTTTGATGAGTCCATGAAAGTCCTTCTGCAGGACCGTCGAGGACGCCTTCACCTCGACTCCGGCCACAAACGCGCCAGGGCGTTCGATAACGACGTCGACTTCCTTCTTCTCTTTGTCCCTGAAGTGGTGGAAACGGTGCCGGTGTTCCGAAAACGACGCGAGGCGCCGTAATTCCTGGAAAACGAAGGACTCCAGGAGATGGCCGAACAGCGGCCGATCCTTTCGCAGGGAATCCGGATTCACTGACAGCAATGCCGACGCCAGCCCCGTATCGACCATGTGCAGCTTGGGCGTCTTGATCATCCGCGTCAGTCGGTTGCTGTGCCATGGCGGCAGGAGTTCGAGAAGGAACAGCGCTTCGAGCACCGTGACGTACTCGCGGATAGTGGGGCGGCTCAGTTCGAACGGCGCTGCGAGATCCGTGCTCACGAACAATTCGGCCGTATGCGCGGCGGCGACTTCCAGCAGCCGGGGAAGCACATCGAGAGAACGGATCCGGGTGAAGTCCCTGACATCCTTCTGGACGAGTGCTTCGCTGTATTGCTCCAGCCAGACCCGCCTGCGCCGCTCCGACGATCGAAGGACCACAGGGGGGAATCCGCCGGTGACGACCCTCCTGATCAGCTCGTCGCCCTGCCGCTTCAGATGCTGCGGATGTGGAGAAGCGCCGAAGATGGCATCGAGGAACAACGGCGGTGATGTCAGGCGGGTGATTTCGGCCTGGGTCAACGGACCGAGTCGCAGCACTTCCATCCGTCCGGCCAGCGAATCCGATAATCCCGGGAGCAGCAATACATTCGCGGAACCGGTCAGGATCAGTCTCCCGGGGTGACGATCGGTGTCCACGATCTCCTTGATCGAGCGAAACAAGCCCGGGACACGCTGGACTTCATCGAGGATCGTACGTTCCGGCAGATCTTTGCAGAAACCGACAGGATCCGATGCCGCTGCGGCGAGCACGTTCTCGTCGTCGAAGGTCAGGTAGCGAAATCCGTGCGTCTCTCCAAACATTCTGGCCAGCGTCGACTTCCCGCACTGCCTCGGGCCGTGGATGAGCACGACAGGAGTATCCGCGAGCGCTTCCTGCAGACGGGGAAGGATCAGGCGGGGGAACGGACTGTAAATTTCCATTACACTCACGGGGACATGGAAGAACAGTGTCGACCAAATGTAAACACAATGCCGACCAAATGAAAATAAACGCGCGACCAGATAAAAATACTGGTCTGACTCTCT
>JAGTUW010000249.1 GCA_018224345.1 Bacteroidota bacterium | reverse complement strand
TTGGCCTTCGCCTCGAAGTTGTGTTCCGGGATCCACAGATCGGAGTGGAAAACCGCTTTCCCCAATCCTCCGTTTTCTCCGGTGGGATCGAATATCCATTGCAGACAGAGCCATTCCGCTCCAACATCAATCTCAACGGAAACGCCTATACGCTCGGAGTATGCTACCTGTTCTGATCTTCCCTGCGTGCCCTTCTGAGTGATGGAGGCGCCCCTGCGCCTACATGGATTCCGGTGCATTGATCCCGATTATCGCGAAACCATTGCGCAGCACCTGCTTCGTTGCCCGGCAAAGGGCAAGGCGCGTTGCACTCAGCGCTCCGTCCTCAGTGACGACCCGACAATCATGATAAAATTTGTGAAAGGCTGTCGCACAGGTATGAAGATACGTGCAGAGATGCTGTGTCTCATACGTACGGGCCGACAGCGCTACCCAATCAGGGAAATCCTGTAGCTGCTTGATCAACGCAATCTCGGATGCATGAGTGAGCAGTGCGAGATCTGCTTGCCCGGAATCGGACAAGCCCTCACTCTCGGCAAAACGCAGTATGCTGGCAATGCGTGCATGCGCGTATTGCAGATAATAGACGGGGTTGTCCTCACTGCGTTCCTGCGCCAGCTTCAAATCAAACTCGAGATGCGAATTGGCACTCCGCATGATGAAAAAATACCGGACGGCATCGACCCCGACATCAGCGATGAGATCATCGAGATAATACACATTTCCTGATCTTTTACTCATTTTGACAGCGGTGCCCTCATTGACAAAACTCACCATCTGATGAATGATTACATCGATGTGCTCTGTCCCGAGATCCATGGCCCGTACAGAGGCAAGGACATCCGGAATGGTAGCGATATGATCCGCACCGAATATATCGATGATTCGATCATATCCCTGAAGGACTTTTTCACGGTGATAGGCTATATCCGGAAGCCGGTAGGTCGGCTCTCCACTGTTTTTTACGATCACCCTGTCCTTATCCGCCCCGAATTCCATTGTCTTCAGCCAGACAGCGTCATCCTTGTCGTAGACGAGGTCTTTCGACCGCAGAAGACGCAGGACATCATCAATCTTTCCTTCCGTATACAGACGGTCTTCGTTGTAAAACACATCGTGGTTGACATTCAGTGTTTCCAATGTCCGCCGTATCATGGCAAAGCAACGTTCTTCGCCCCGCTTGCGGAAAAAATCCAGCGGTGCTTCCCGGGCCTCATCGCCGGTTTCTTCGTGGATTTCGCGCGCAATATCATGTATGTACGGACCGGCATAGAGGATCTTGTCCTCATCGACCGTTTCGCCAAGCAAGGCGAGGTAACGTTCCCGTACACTGCTTGCCAGATTATTCATCTGACTGCCAGCATTGTTGAAGTAGTATTCACGCGTGACCGTCCATCCCGTCCATTCCAGCAGGGAACAGACGGTCGCACCGATACACACCTGTCTGCCGTGTCCGGCATGGAGCGGTCCGGTAGGATTGGCGCTGACCCACTCGACATTAACCGTTTTCCCGGCGTGTTCCTGTGATTTTCCAAAATCATCACCGCGGTCGAGAATCGCCCGCAGGGAGTCATAAAGATGCGCGGATGCAAAGCGGAAATTGATGAACCCCGGTCCGGCCATTTCAACAGCCGCAATTTTATCAGGGTCGAGTGCTGTACGGAGTGCATCGAGCATACTTTGACCGATTTCCCGCGGATTGCGTTTTGCACTCCTGGCCAGCATCATGGCGATGTTTGTGGAAAGATCACCGTGTTCTGCAATTTTCGGCTTTTCCAACACGACGTCTTCCTTAGGAATGTCAAAACCGAGCGTTGTCAGAACAGCTGCAATCTGCTCTTTCAGATAATCCTTCATGGATCGGGCTGCCTTATCGATGGTGAATACGGTCTACTGGTCTCAATCCTTGACCACTGTTCGTGGTGCGTCGCCCCAGAGCCGCTCGATGTCGTAGTATTCGCGTACTTTCGGCTGAAACACATGCACGACGACATCAACGTAATCAAGGAGCGTCCATTGCAGATTATTCAATCCTTCGCGTCGCCAGACCCGTGCCCCCTGTTCGCGCGTCCCCTCACTGATGGCATCAGTAATTGCCTTCACCTGCGTATCGGTTTCTCCCGTACATATCACGAAGTAATTTGTCGCATCCGAAAGGCCTGTAAGGTCAAGAATAACTACATCTATCGCCTTCTTTGTGAGGGCGAGTTCGGCGGTGAGTTGTGCAAGTTCCTGTGCTTCCAATGTGTAACCAGTATTGTGAACGGTTAATGCGAAGGCTTCAGTGATTCATAATCTCTGCCGATGACCACGGAAACATTGAGATAATAATCAGGATTGATCTGCTGTACTATATTTTTCTCCTCGATACCGAGTGCATACGCGACCTTGCGCGCCGTTGCAAGATCTCCGGTACGGTCGATGACGAGGGAATGCTCTACATCGAAGGTCTTGTAATTGGCAGACTGTACAACATCGAAGTTCCGTTTCCGAAGGTAATCGGTGAAGCGCTGCGCCACGCCCGACACCCCGCAGCCATTGAGCACATCGAGCTGAATAATATCGGCGACAACCTCCCCGGCGTCTGGTGTTTCGGTGGTCCAGTCCACCGGCTTATCCGTCAGTGAGTTTGTGATGAACGAGTACAGGAGAAAGAACACAACGACAGCCAGCAGCGCTATCACAATGTTCAGAAAAAGATTCTTCGGATGTAACTGCTTGTTCTTTGAAACCCTTGTCATATCCTCAATATACGAAAAAAAGCCGAGTGCTGAGCTCGGCCAGTAAACAGGAATCGCTCTCTGCCTCGCCTACCGGAGGTCGTCGTCCCACGTGTCAAAAAACAGACTGCTCATTCCAAAGCCTCTGCTCCCGTAGGGATTGTAAAGCGAATATGGTTCGTTGCGAAACTGAAGACTGATGCGCATATCACTGCTGGGCTGATAATCGATGCTGGCGCGTCGAAGAAATATACCCGAAACATCCTGATGGAAACCGGAGGTGTGGCTGCCGAACGGAGAAAACAACATCGCGACATCGGCACGCACACTCAGTGGATCGGAAATCCGGTAGCGCAAACTGTTTGTGTACATCGACATGCCGAGTCCTTCTCCACCAATACTGCCGTAGCTGACGGAAAAAGAATGCCGCATATCAAGATTATCAGGATTAAAAAACCCTAAAATATTATTGTTGCCCGACGATTGGTAGACCCCCTCGCTGACGGAAGGACGGCCCGGCTCCTCTCCGCGATACTGGGAATGCGCGACAAAGGAAATGGCGAACACGAGTATGAAGAAATATGTAAATCGTTTCATGCGCACTGATCCTTTCATACCTGAATACAACTTGAATTCTACGGAGTATCCCGATCAAAATCAAGTCAAAGCGTACTGCGCATAACCAAATCAAAGCGTACTGCGCATAGCCAGATTCCAACAGACAGGGAGATCACCGCAACTGTCTGATAAATGAACATATAAAAACGTAAAAAATTAATCCCCGCTAAGTCATTGTTATCAATGTACTTCTAAAAAGTCAAGCCCCTCCGCGTTTTTTCACGTATTGAAAATCAAATATTCCCTGTCTATACTGTCACTCGGCAACACGGCAATTGCCGCTGTGGATAAGGTGTGGATAAGGTGCGTGCCTTTTTGCAAAACGAACCCCAGCCATCGTAATTATGACGTTGCAACAGCGCCGACAACTGTAAACATCCGTCGTTTGCAACGCTAAGTCGTTTGTTTACAATCTATTATGGGGTTTTTCCCTGAAAACCCCGTCTCACATTCGATTTCAACAGCAGAGAGCTGTCGAACGAAGTCGCAGGAAAGAAAAAAATTACTTTTGTGAATAACTCCAACGCTCATGAACATTGAAACCGCGATTACAGCCAGTTCCGCTTGGCGCGCCTGCCTCGATCTGATTAAACCAAAAGTGAAACCGCTGACATTCAGTACCTGGTTCGAACCGATCGTTCCTGACTCTCTGCAAGACGATCTTCTCACCGTGCAGGTACCGAGTTCCTACTTCTATGAATGGCTCGAAGAACACTACTTCGACCTTCTGCAGAGTTCCCTGCGGGAAATTCTCGGCCCCAACGCTACCCTGCAGTATGCAGTGAAAGTTCCAAAGCAGGAACAGTTCCACTTCGCACCTGCACCTGCCGAAACCCGGCCCGCTTCTGTTTCGCCGTCGGGAAAAATCGGAAGCGGAATTGATGCGCGATCAAGAGATCTCTTCGTGACAAATCTGAATCCGAAATTCACTTTTGAAAGCTTTATCCGGGGGGATGGAAATCAATTTGCGCGTGCAGCAGCACTGAACGTGGCAAACAATTCCGGCGAGACAGCCTTTAACCCTCTGGTCCTTTACGGAGGTGTCGGGCTGGGAAAAACACATATCATACAGGCAATCGGCAACCACGTTTCCAATGAAAACCCTGGAAAACGTGTCTATTACGTCAGTAGCGAGAAATTCACCATCGACTTTGTGGATGCGATCGAAAAGAACAACACAATCGATTTTTCCACCTTCTATCGCAGCATGGATGTCCTGATCGTAGACGATATACAATTTTTTTCCGGCAAAGAAAGAACCCAGGACACCTTCTTCCATACCTTCAATACATTGCATCAACTCAAAAAACAGATTATCCTTTCCTCTGATCGCCCGCCAAAAGATATGGTCGGCCTCGATGAACGACTTATTTCCCGGTTTCAATGCGGCCTGACCGTCGATATTCAACCACCAGACCTTGAAACCCGTATAGCCATCCTTCGAAAAAAAGCCGAGGGTGATCATATCGACCTTCCACAGGATGTCGTCGAATTCATCGCCTCCAATGTGAAATCGAACATTCGTGAACTCGAAGGCTGTTATATCGGCCTTATCGCCAGACACACACTCGAACAGTCTCCGCTCGACATCACTCTCGCTGAAAGAGTCCTCCGTCATGTGATTTCTTCCGATAAAAAAGACATCACCGTCGAACAGATTCAAAAACTGGTGGCTGACCACTTCAATATTTCCGAAAACGCTCTCCGGGC
>JAGTUW010000248.1 GCA_018224345.1 Bacteroidota bacterium | reverse complement strand
TGCCGGGCGAACCGTCTCTCGGGCAGCGCAACATTGCCGTCGCGCGCTCTGCATGACCGTTGTTTCTCACCGCTCTTCTATGAATGAGCGACTATGATGTTGAATTGCCGGATCACTACATATCAATATGACGATAGCCTCGCTGTCGTACAATGGATCCTAAGGATGAAAGATGGACTACCCGGATAGCGGATTGTGGAGCGCGCTCGTTCGACGAAGAAATAACCACCAATGCACCAACACACGAACAAGGGCACAAAAGTTTACCAAAACGCTTATTATGGAATAAGGAGCGCTCTGAAACCCTTTTTGTGGTTTTTATTCGTGATTCAGCGATTTTGTGGCTATTTCTTCAAAAGAATTCGCCATAATCAGTGTTCCGCTTCAGGTGCGGCCATGATCACAGTCTCCCCGTCTACAACCCTTTTTTTGAAGCCCTTGACCGTCACCGACCTGTACACAGATCCTCGTTGGCATCCTGTCTCCCGGGCGATCTGACTGACGACATCGGCAAGCTTTGCCACACCATGATGTTCGACAAGAATTCGTTGTACATGCCGTGCTATCCTGGATTCGAGCGTTTCCTTGCTGGCGAGAAATTTGTCAATCATCGCGGAGCCTGCATCCGCTTTCAGTCGGATGTTCGACTGTGAATAACCCACCTTTTCCAGGACAGGGTATCTCAGGATGCGCCCGTAAAAGACATTATTACTGAACTCGTAGCCTTCTGCTTTCAGTTCTGCCCTGAGCCACCCCTTGGTGAACACGTTCTTTTTGTGACGGTGCACTATCCGTATCATCGCCTGCATCACCGCGGCATCGTCACGGAATTCTCGTTTGTGTACGACAGGTCGAAGCTGCTTGCTGTCTATACGCCATTCCATCAAAGCAAATTTTCCGGACTTGAGACTCACGAATACATCTTTGTATTTGCTGAGCAGCGTCACCACCGTACTCCTGCGTACATCTTCTCTTCTCGTCTTCACAACGTCATAGATTTCAGTCGCTGTCATCGCGTTTCCCGAGGAACGCATCGTACGTTCAATCAGGCGTTTGATAGAATCGGTTTCCTGCCGCCACTCCACCAGCGCCCATATTCCGGTCCTGGAAATCGCCGCGACATGAGCAGAGGAACTGAACTGCATCTGTAACGATTCGTAACCGACTTTTTTTTCACTCCCATAAATTGCGAGTTGCCTGTTCATCTCACGCACGAGGTCCTTGTAATACATCGGCCGGCCGTAATCTCTGAGGATGCGTATTCCTGTGAATTCAACTGACGGCAGTTTGTCCAAACACAACTGATACCCTGATCTCCCGTTCACAGTAACATATTCATAATCCGGAAATTCATTGAGAATATCGGAAATGGCGGTTTTATCCGGAGATTGATTCCTGTCGGCCTCCCTGAGTCTGTCAACGAGAGCAGACGCTTCCATTGGATAGATTTCCCTGCGCATCATGGCGTAAACAGCCGATATCAGTTTGAACACTATCCCTTGATTGAGTACAACGCCATCATAGTACATGTCATGGCCGTGGCAGGATGCATATTCAAACCCCAGCATCCCCATGAGCAGATTCAGATGCGGGACATGCGTGTCCTCCTGTGCCAGCGACAATGACACATTTGAGCGAAGGATGATGTGTTTTTCCTGGATCACCTTCTCCCTGAAGTTTTGATACTGCGAGCTCAACGCCCCGGAATACTGCCTCAGTGGATTCTTCTGTGATACTCCTGAGAGCATCTGGTGCAGTTCTGCAAGAATGCGGACCTTGATCTGTCTGATACGCTCCCGGGTAAGGCCATAGTGTCTCCCCAACTGCGGAAGGTTCATCGTTGAACGATGTATACCGAAGTAACGCCGGACAATCTCGGAATCCCTCTCGTGCCGCCCTCCCCATCGTATTGATTGACGGTGGCACTCTTCCTCGAATATAACAAAGTTAATCAGGAAGGATCTCTCTGTGTCCACCATTACATCCGTTACCATCGGCGCTCCTCTGCATTGCTTCGAAAATATTCCCGCCGGTGCTGCCGGCTGGCTGTGTACGGTTGAAGCAGCCGGCAATGGAGGGTGGCGAATGCGATATCTGAAAAGTAAGGGAACCTTCTGATAAAGAAAAATAATCGTCATGCAGTGACCCTCGCGCAGGTCACGTGTGCCGGGAATTGCTATCAAGTGTCGGCGGACCTATGTTACCGTACGTCCACAGCGGACGTGTTCATGTGTTGTATCACCTCACACTCCGTATCGCTGCATGTACTTCGAATCCTTCCATCCAGGACTCTCCATCGTCACACCACAAAGAACGATCACTGCCGGGGAACTCGACGCGTTCATCGGGATCACCGGACTCGATCTCCCCATGTTTCTCAATGACGACGATGCGCAAGCGCTCGGACATGCCCGCAGGTTGGTGACCGGTCCGATGGTGCTCGCCGTCGCAATGGGACTGGTACGCGCCTGCGGCTGCTTCGATCAGGTCGTCGCCGTCGTCGAATTCACTGACATGCGCTTCCGCAAGGCCGTGCACCCCGGTGACACCCTGTGCGCACATATACAGACGATCGAGACACGGCCGACACGCGATACCGGTCGCGGCCTTGTCGTTCTCGGATACACTATCCGCAATCAGGATGATGTTGTCGTGCTGGAGATGAAAGGAACGTATCTGTTCCGGAGACGGCTGCTGTAACAACAGGCCTGCTATCGGATGAGAAGCACTGCGGTCCGTGTCCCGTTCGGGGTCACTCTGAGTGCCGTAACAACAGGCCTGCTATCGGATGAGAAGCAGTGCGTTTGTCTGCTTGCGTTCTCCGACGCGCAG
>JAGTUW010000247.1 GCA_018224345.1 Bacteroidota bacterium | reverse complement strand
GCCGGAGCCGCGAAATCAGGCAAAAATCAGCGGTCGGTTGTTGTGGCACGATATGGGTGCTTATCGGGTCAGCCATACAAACAACGGTGTCACGAATGCCACGATACCCAGAACAGACGATTCCTCCCGATGCCCTCACTCCCCGGCGACCTGCGCGGCCGGCATGTCCGCCGCACGGCCGGGCAAGGTTGGCGTTCGACTACCGATACTGCTGCATCGTATTGCTGCTGCTGTTTCCGCTGCAGATGTCTGCCCAACCGGATGTCGAGTATTTCAAACAGAACTGCATGAGCTGTCACACGATCGGCGGTGGCCGGTTGACAGGCCCTGATCTCAAGGATGTCCATGAAAAGCGGGACCGAAGCTGGTTGCTGGATTTTATCAGCGATCCACAGGGCATGATTGCGACGGGTGATCCCCTGGCGCTGCAACTGCTCGAAGAATCCCGTGGTGTGATCATGCCGACACTGCCATCGATGACGCGGGCACGCGCGGAAGCCATGATCGCATTGATCGAGGCCGAGTCGGCACTGGAGGAATCGCAGTTCAAGGGGATGCAGATAAGTAACAGACCGTTTACAGCAGAAGATGTGGAAACGGGACGCAGGCTGTTCACCGGCGAACAGCGCATCGTCTCCGGTGCGGCGTCATGCATTTCCTGTCATGCCGTTCACGGCATCGGCGGCTTCGGTGGGGGGACATTGGCGCCGGATCTGACGACAATCTACGAGCGCTATGAAAACCGCACGGTACTTGCCAGTTGGCTGACCGCTCCCGCGACGCCGACCATGCAGTCGCTGTTTCGCGATCACCCGCTCACTGCCGATGAAGTGCTGGCGCTGACCGCATATTTCGAGCAGACACTGCAGCGCAACCCCGCAGACCCGTCGGCCTCCCGATTGAATTTTCTGCTTCTCGGCCTCGGCGGCACCGTGCTGCTGCTCGGCCTTTTCGACGTGTTGTGGAACAGGCGTTTCCGGACCGTGCGCCGTGCGCTGGTCGACCGCATGCGTCACACATTGCAACCGCCACAGGGCAACGGAGTATCTCCCCATGAATGACAAGAAAAAGGACAATCCCTGGATCCGCGACGAACGCGATGCAAAAGACCGGAGTTGGGAAGAATTCTACCGCAATCGCTGGCAACACGACAAAGTCGTGCGCAGCACACATGGCGTGAACTGTACCGGGAGCTGCACATGGATGATACATGTGAAGGACGGCATCGTCACCTGGGAAATGCAGGGTCTCGATTATCCGATGCTGGAATCCGGATTACCGCCGTATGAGCCGCGTGGTTGTCAGCGCGGTATATCCTTTTCCTGGTATCTCTACAGTCCATTGCGCGTCAAGTATCCCTACATCCGCGGCGCTCTTCTCGATCTCTGGAAGAAAGCACGCGCACAGTACGACGACCCCGTCGCTGCATGGAAGTCCCTCGTCGAGGAGCCCACTGCGCGACGCCGATGGCAACAGGCACGCGGCAAAGGCGGCTTCCGTCGCACAAACTGGGATACGGTTCTGGAAATCATGGCCGCGGCGAATATTCATACGATCAAATCCCATGGTCCCGATCGCATCGCCGGTTTTTCTCCCATTCCCGCCATGTCGATGATTTCCTATGCCTCGGGCGCCCGCATGCTGCAACTGATGGGTGGGGTCTCGCTTTCGTTCTACGACTGGTACTGCGATCTGCCCTCGGCTTCTCCGGAAACCTGGGGAGAGCAGACCGACGTCAACGAATCGGCTGACTGGTACAATGCCAAGTTGCTGGCTGTCATGGGGTCGAATCTCAACATGACCCGCACTCCCGATTGCCATTTCGCTGCGGAGTCCCGTCACAACGGCACGAAAATGTATGTGTTCTCACCCGACTTCAACCAGGTGGCAAAGTATGCCGACAAATGGGTGTCGCTCAACGCCGGGCAGGACGGCGCCTGGTGGATGGCAGTCAATCACGTGCTGCTCAAGGAATTCCACATCGACAGACAGACGCCGTACTTCATCGACTATACGAAAAAGAACACCGATGCGCCCTACCTGGTGGAACTGAAGCAGAACGGTGCACACTACGACGCGGGACAATTGCTGCGTGCGGGACGACTTGCAGCCTATGCGGAAGAAGAACACGGAGAATGGAAATTTCTCATGTGGGATGAGAACAGCGATGCCCCGAAAATGCCCATGGGCAGCTCGGGTTTTCGTTGGGGACAGGAGAAAGGAAAATGGAATCTGGAACTCAAGGATGGAAAGGACGGCACTGCGATTGCACCGCAACTGACCATGCTCGACAGTTCCGACGGCACCGTCGCCGTGCGCTTCGACGACTTCGCGGAAGGACGCAGTCTCGTCCGGCACGTGCCCGTGCGCCGTGTGCGCTGCGCCGACGGAAGCGAAGTCACCGTTGCCACCGCCTACGATCTGCTGCTCGCACAGTATGGTGTGGGGCGCGGACTGGAGGGCGCGTATCCGGAAGATTATGACGACGACAGCGTTCCGTACACCCCTGCATGGTCGGAGCGGTACACAGGTATCGGACGCGCGGATCTGATTCAATTCGCCCGCGAATGGGGTTCCACCGCCGAACATACCGGCGGGAAATGTACGGTCATCATCGGTGCAGGTATCAACCACTGGTATCACGCCAACCTCATGTACCGTGCGGCGATACACGCGCTCATGTTCGCCGGCTGCGTCGGTGTCAACGGGGGGGGACTCGCACATTACGTCGGCCAGGAGAAGCTGGCCCCCGGTGAGTCCTGGGGCGCCATTGCCTTTGCCAAGGACTGGCATGCAGCTTCGCGTCTTCAGAACGCACCGAGCTGGCATTATGTGAATACCGATCAGTGGCGTTACGAGAAGGACTTTACCGATTATCACACCGTTCCACCGGGCCAGAAACCGGGGAGCCTGGCACACGGTCATACCATGGACGCACAGGTGCGGGCCGTGCGCAGTGGGTGGATGCCATTTTACCCACAGTTCAACCGGAATCCTCTTGACGTCATGCGGGAACTCGATGCCGAAGGTTTCCGGGACGAAGCCGTATTGAAGGATGAAATCGTCGCACGGATCAAGGACGGCCGTCTGCGCTTCTCCGTAGAGGATCCGGATGCGGAAGAAAACTGGCCGCGCGTCTGGTATATCTGGCGGGGGAATGCGCTGATGTCGAGCAGCAAGGGGCATGAGTATTTTCTGCGCCATTATCTCGGTACGCATGACAATGCGATTGCCGAGGACCTGGCCCGCGATCATGTCAAGGAAGTTGTCTGGCATGACAAGGTCCCCCACGGAAAAATGGATCTTGTCGTTGATCTGAATTTCCGCATGGATACCTCGGCCCTGTATTCCGATATCGTTCTGCCTGCCGCCACCTGGTATGAGAAGGCCGATCTGAATTCCACCGACATGCACAGCTTCATCCATCCGCTGTCCGCGGCCGTACCGCCGTGCTGGGAATCGAAAAGCGACTGGAGGATATTTGCCGACATCGCAAAGAGGTTTTCCGAACTGGCCGAGCGGCATTTTCCCGAACCCGTGCGCGACGTCGTGCTTACCCCATTGGCGCACGACAGTGCTGCGGAAATTGCGCAACCGGATATGCGTGACTGGAAAAACGGCGAGGTGGAAGCCATTCCGGGAAAGACCATGCCCGATATAAAATTTGTCACACGGGATTACCGCAAACTGTATGAGCAATACAACGCGCTCGGTCCACGTGTCCGCAGTGCGGGACTCGGCGCGCACGGCACCCACTACATGGTGGAAGACGAGTACGATCGTCTGGCAAAGGAACAGCCTGCCGCGAGCAGCAACGGTCTGCTCATGCCTTCACTGAAAGAGGATGTCGAGGTCTGTAATGCCATACTCCAGCTCGCCACGGTAACCAACGGTGAACTGGCGTATCGCTCCTACCGCAACATGGAGGAAAAGGTCGGGTTGCCGCTCGCGCAGCTTGCCGAACGGAATCGCGGTGTCCGCATCAGTTACAGCGAACTGCAGGGGCGCCCGATGCGTCTGCTCAATAGTCCGATGTGGTCCGGCCTGACGGAAAACGGCAGGGCATACGCGCCGTTCACCTACAATGTCGAGGCCAGGGTTCCCTGGCGGACACTCACCGGCAGACAGCATTTCTATCTCGATCACGAGGGGTACATACAGTTCGGTGAACATCTGCCGACCTACAAACCCAAACCGCTGCCGACCGAGTATGCGGACCTGCGTTTCAGCAAGGAAGTCGGACGCAGCATCATGCTCAATTATCTGACGCCACACGGGAAATGGCACATTCATTCCACCTACGGCGACAATCAGCGCATGACCACGCTCTCTCGCGGTGTGGAACCGTTCTGGATCAACGACAAGGACGCACTGGAAATCGGTATCGTCGACAACGATTGGGTGTAAGTGCACAACGATCACGGGGTCGTGGTGACCCGTGCGGCGGTGAGCGCCCGCATTCCGCGGGGGATCTGCATCATCTATCATTCCCCGGAACGGACCTATTCCGTCCCGAAATCACCGTTGCGCAACGACCGCCGGGCGGGCGGACACAACAGCCTGACACGCACGCGCCTGAAGCCGAATCTGCTTGTCGGCGGCTATGGTCAGTTCACCTTTCATTTCAATTACTGGGGACCGACCGGCAGCAATCGCGATACGCACATACTCGTGCGCAAACTACCGAAACTGAAATGGTAAACAGGATATGAAAACCCGGAATGAGAGTCCGTACAGGCCTCCGCAGGAGAACATGGCATGAACGTTCGTTCGCAAATATCCATGGTGTTTCATCTCGACAAATGTATCGGCTGCCACACATGCAGCATTGCCTGCAAGAATGTGTGGACCGACCGCAAGGGCACCGAATACATGTGGTGGAACAATGTCGAAACCAAGCCCGGCACAGGTTACCCGACCAAATGGGAGGACCAGGAACAGTACCGCGGCGGCTGGGAAAAAGACGGAGAGAAACTGCGTCTGAAATCCACCGGCAAGGCGCGCATTGTTCCGAATATCTTCCACAATCCATCGCAGCCCAGCATGGATGATTATTACGAACCGTGGACATACAAGTACGACGAACTGTTCACAGCGCCCGAGGG
>JAGTUW010000246.1 GCA_018224345.1 Bacteroidota bacterium | reverse complement strand
GGTAACGCAAGTTCACGATACCGCGATACGCCATGTGGCCGTGAATGTTCGATATAGCGGAGGCAGGAGGTACGCTCATCACTTCCCGAAGCATAGATTGACAACACATTGCCGGCAAGCAGCTCATTTTGTTGTATCCAGAAATCCATGAACGTGTCATTACACAGCGAGAGCAGCACGACCTGCATGTCGGGTTGCGGATATTTGGTGGTGACGAGGACGGCAATGGCCGCTCCCTGTCTCGCGCCGACCAGGCCGATGTGCGTTGCGGGGACACCCGCGCCCCGCAGTTTGCGGATCTGCCCGATGATTTCCTCGGCGACGGTGTACGGATGTTCGGTGACCGCACGGGGCCGTGAAATAACGGTGAACCCCGCTGCCAGAAATTGATTCGCGATTTCCGCGTATTCGTACTCGCCGAATTCCCGATGCGTCGGTTGCGGATCCTCCGGTGTCACCATTTCGTCAGGCAGGAAGAAGACATACTTCGCAGTCGCGTCAATTTCTTCCGGAAGCGTTGTGACAATCCCCTGCGCCCGGGCAGGAGAAAAACCGGCCAGCAGCAGAATGGAAAGGAAGGTAAAACGGAGCATGATTTCCCTGTGAATGTCCAACATAATGCTATCGAAAAAAATAGAGAATGCACGACCCCGGGTCAAGACAGGAATTCATCCCTCCTGATGCGTCAGGGAATCCGCCACCAGCTTTCCAGGGCGCAGCGGAGGTCCTCACCGACATACACACCATGCAGAGCGATGACCTGCTCATTGTCCCCGGTCAATTCGGTGATCACATGTACCTGTTCACCGTATTGTACTTCCTTGCGATAATGGATCAGCAGTCTGCGCAGAAGTTGTTCCCGCACGAGTTCATCCGGCAGTGCATCGAAGGCCCAGTCCACATAGCGGATATTATTGACATGGCGGTTGACATCGATATCGCTTTTCCGTACATGGAAATTTCTGGTGACGTCCGCACGCTCCGGAACCCCCGGCATTTGTGGTGTCGGCAGCACTTCCGCATCCTCGGAAATGCCGTAGCGACGAAAAATATTTTCCGGGATCCTTGCGGGCCTGCGGCGGGCCAGGTCCACGAATACCCACTGTGAATCCGCTTCCACCAGTGGAGCCGCCTGTTCGTCCTCAATCACATAGCGCCTGTTCGCCAGTACGCGCCGCATAGCCATCGGTTGCGTCAGTACGCGGACATCATCCTTGAACGCCGGATACGCATGAATGCGTATATCCCATTTATTCAGCAGCCATGCGACGCGTTCTTTCACATAGTAGCGCAATCCCACCTCGTAGTGATCACTCTGCAGAATCGCGATATCTTCGAAATAGCGCATCATCGCGAGAACGGAGAGTCGTTGCCGTGTATCGCAGTCATGGTATTGCGCGAAATAGACATGCCGGAAGATATGGCCGCCGTTTGCGGAAGGGGAGGCGGAGGACGGAAACATGTTCGTTGAAGGTTCCATAGCGTCATTATCCCTGCATGGTGTTCATTGCTGTTCTTCGGGTTCGAGCACATAGCAGCCGGCCTGTGAGGGATGATCCTCCACCAGCGCCGGTGGCGAGACATCCCGCAACAGCCAGAGAATGAGCATATCTCCGCCCGCGGCAAAGGTGAAGAACAGCCCGAAGACCATCAATCCGCCCTGTCCTCCGGCGATAGCGAAGAGGGATGGCACGATACCGAGCACGATCAGCGGCATCACCGCGCCGAGACGATAATCATTGACGGGCATGGCTTCACTGCAGTGGGCATACGGCGTAATGGTTTTCCAGTCGAAGCCGAAGGTGATGACACCGAAGGGTTTGCCCGTGGAGATTTTCCAGGTAAGGCCATGTATCGCTTCATGGACAAGAATTCCCACAAGCAGCACGATCAGGGATGTGGTATATCCGCCTGTCAGCACAGTCAGCAGTGGCGTCGCACCCCAGACCAGCACAAACACGCCGCCGAGCAGCACCACCGAAGGAAGCGCGAAGTACACCATGAGAAAATTCGCACGCAGCAGTGACACCGAGCGATCGACACGGCGGAATGCGGCTTGCGGTGATGTCGTTGTATCCTGAGAAAGGCCGGGTTCAGTCATGCTCAAAGATCGCGAAATTCCAGCTTCGACGCCACGTCACATTCATGGGAACGGGCCGGCACGGGGGCCGGCCCGGGACGGCGTCGATTGCTCTTCTGATTGGATGGGATAAAAAAAACCCGGACAGACGTCCGGGTTGAGAGAATGAGAAATCTCTTTCGTTTGCGGGATCAGAGCGGCCAGTCACGGAGGATGCGTTCGGTTTCTTCGGCATGTCCGCTCTCATCACGTACCATGTCTTCGAGCTGTACGGCGAGCCCCTTGTCACCGAGTTCCTCCGCCTGCTTCGCACGCTCGGTGTAACCTTCGACCGCCCGTCGTTCGGCCTCAAGTATGGCCACCAGCATTTCCTTGTTCGTCGATGCGGCAGGAACGGGCTTCGGGACAGTGGTCGGCTCTCCGCCCAGCGCGACAATCTTGTTTGCAATGTACTCGGCATGTGTCTGCTCGTCGGGTACTTCGGCCATGAAGAACTGTTTGAGTTGCGGACGATAGGGACCGGTTGCCTTTGCGGCATAGGTGAGATACTGAATGACCGCACCGAGTTCGCTCGCAAGATCGTCATTGAGATTTTCGATCAATTTCTGCTTGTCCATGATTACCCTTTGTGCATTTAATTCTACATGATAGATACAGATACAGAACAGCAGTGTCACGAAAATCGTTCACGTCTCCGACACACCGGCAGGAGATATGCCTTTGCGATGCAACGGTACCGGACGCCTGTGTGGACGTCCGTCCGAGGTTCAGCAATCCCTGCGTCCCGTGATAATCAGTCGCGGAGTTCTTTTTCCATCCCTCTGTGCGTGGTGGATTCGTATTCCTCTCGAATTTCCGGCCGTGTCAGCTTGTACACGATATACGCATACAGTCCTGTCCAGAGCAGAGTCATGACAACTGTGCTGACGGACGTGCTGATTGTGAAGCTGCGCATGGAATCATCCATGACATGATATATCTCTCTGTACAGATACGCGCCGACGGAGAGATTGATAAGACTCGCAAAGATCATGAGAAGTGAAATGCCGACAGCCAGCAGCCGGCCCCACTCCGCCCGTTGCAACAACCCGATACCCGCCCCCACGTGCAGCAGATACAGAAAGACGCTCACGAGCAGCATCACGTGCATGTTGCCGAGCAGCCATGTGAGAATCGCTGCGATACGTTCCATATCGGGAACCGGTTCGGCTCCGCGCATCAATTCCCCGAGATCGGGCAGGATCAGGTAAAAAAACCCCATGAGCGTTGTGAGGAGGATCCCGTACACAAGCATCCCCCACGCGATAACGGTAACGGAGGTCGAACGCGACCCCGGCATCGATTCTTTCATGATGGATGATACCCTCAGAATTATTGGCTCATATTACGAAATATGACCGCTATTGACAAACATCCCGCAGCAAAGATCAGTCCACTGCGTCACAACTACAAGAAGTGCCGGAAGCTGTTTCCCAACCCGGACCTCTCCCTCTGGTTCTGCCTTATTTTCATTTAATTCTCCGGCGTACGCATTCGCACTCGCGTTATTTTTATTTAATTCTCCGGCGCACGTATTCGCACTCGCGTTATTTGCATTTAATTCTTCTGCGCACCCGTTCCGGCTTGACGTATTTGCATTTAATTCTTCTGCGCACCCGCCCCGGCTTGACATATTTCCATTTAATTCTTCTGCGCACCCGTTCCGGCTTGACATATTTCCATTTAATTTTTCTGCGCATTTGCCTGGTGTTGTGATGTGCGCACCATGGCGGCCTCTGTGTCGATGGTGATCCTGTTGCCGGTGTCATCTCTTCCATATCCTTGTTGACGTGCAGCCTGTCGCGTCGTTTCCCATACCACAGTTTCCATGACTTGCGATCGGCGTTGTATCGTCGTGGTGAAGCAGCGTATTTTACTGCCTGTGCGAAAACGTCGATTCACATATCCCCTGCTTCT
>JAGTUW010000245.1 GCA_018224345.1 Bacteroidota bacterium | reverse complement strand
GCGATAGCTGCCGCTGTGCATCGTCACTGTGATGTATCCCTGCGCGGAGGGGGGGGACCCTTCTTCTGTCAGCGTCACGCCGATGCCACCGAAATCCTCCGATCCGCTGCCTGCGCGGCGTATGCTTCGTATGCTGCCATGGAACGATCCGTTGTTGACGAAGCGGCCGCGTTCGCCGAGCGTGATAGACATGCTGTCGGTCAGGAGAGTGGTGGAAGCGCCGATGTTCACTGTCCCATTCACCTGGATTGCAGCTGCGGGGTTTGCCGGTCGCGCCGTTCCGCCGTTACTCAGCGTCAGGTTGTTGTACGCAGTGGGCAGCAGGGTCTGCGCTGTATTGCCGTTGTAGTGGACGGTCGCATCACCGTTGTCGAACACCGTGTGTCCGCTGACCGACGGCGTCTCCTTCGGCAGCAGCAGCAGGGCGCCGTTGCCCGAGCCGGTGCCGAGCAGCAGATCACCGTTGCCGTTTCCATTGACGGGGTTGCCTGCACCGGCAATGGTGAGTCCGCACCCGTTCTCATTGTACGTTCCTTCGACGACGTGGAGTCGCCCGCTGATGTCAATCGGCCCCGATTGTGTTACAGTAGCGCCGTTGCGTACGGATACATCCCAGAAGAAGCTCCCGGCCAGTGTGCGGTTTGTCGCAACCACACGGCTGCGGAGCTTTCGCAGCCAGGCACGGTTTCCGAGTGTGTCGTTCGGGAATGCGAGTGACGGTGTCGCGACAGAGAGATACATGTCGCAGAGAAAATCCGTGTATGTCATAGCATCGTCACTGCGGGTGAAGCCGAGCGCCGCCGCAGCCGGGACTGTGCCGTCGTAGTATCCGTGCAATCCCGGAGGGAGCGTGGATTGATTGGCTGATCCGTGTGCGAGTCCGTGAATGAAATTGTCGCCGCCATCGCGCAGGGCCACGGCATCCGACGAGCCCGCAATGGAAAGGGGGGCGCTGCTGTGTGAGAGATATGTGTTGCTGTTGCCCGTGGTAGGCGCCTGCACGCGCAGCAGACCATTCGATGCATCCAGATCCTGCAGGGGAACGGCGAACATGCCGCCGATGACGATAATCGTGCCGGCCTGCAGCCCGCTCCACAGTGTATCCTGTGAAAAGGAGAGAACGCCGTAGGGGTAGCTTCCGCGGCTGGTCGCATCGGCGAGGGAGCAGCCACGAAGGTCCGCACCGTTCCGGACAACCAGCAGTTCCACCGCCTCGTCGGTACCGATATTCCCATAGGCGTTGAAATACTCATGGACAATCACATCCGGTATCGGTGGTGGCTCATCTTCCAGAATTGTCAGTGTATGCAGATCGGGCGCTCCGATTACGGCATTGTTCCCTCCGTTTACGTCGCGCAGCGAAAAGACGAGATCGCGGTTTCCTGTGAAAACTGTATCGTCGCCGAGTGTGATTTGTATCGACTGCGGCGAGGAGTTGCCGGCAGGGAAGGTCAGAGTCTGCGTTCTGTAGGCAGGGAGCACATCCACGCCGTTGATGCCTGTCCCGCCGGTCAGTACCACATCGACGACGGTCATCTGCAGCGGATCGGGATTGGCGATATCGATGCTGATGGATACTGTGCCGGCATTTTCCGAGAAGAGGGAGGCGGGGGAGGTGAATGCCACCGTCGTCGGCAGTGTGGCGCCGTAGGCAGTGACGCTTACATCGTCTATTGCGAGGCCGTGATCGGTGCCCGGGTGATCGGCATCGAACCAGCGCAGCATGATCTCCTCGCCGGGAGCGAGCGTGACCGGAAGGATGGCGAAGCGTGCCACACGATGTGCGGGGAGGTTGCCGTCGAGAGCGCCGCTGTTTCCACTGGTGACCGGACTGGTGAAATCCAGGGCCGGCACATCGACCCATGATCCGTTGTTCAGGCTGCCGGTTGTCAGGCCCGTCTGACAGGAAAACCGTATGGACTGTGCCGCGGTATTGCCGGAGAAGCGCCATTGTTCACCGGTGTAGCCCACGGCCAGCGCGGTGATGGTCGCACCGGTATTGTTCGACAGTCGCAGGCCCCAGCAAAGGTCGCCCACTGCGCTGTTGCCGGAGCCGATGGAACCGAGCGCCCGGTCATTTGAATTTGCTGTGCCGAAGCTGTAGAATCCGCCGACGTTGTTGCTGCCGGTCCCTGCAATGAGAAGGTCGCCGGTTCCGCTTCGTTCATGATACCAGCCGGGGATTGTACTGTTGTTGACAAAGGGCAGTGATCCACTGCTGATGAGCGTATTGAAATCCTGTGTATACACGGCATGCAGGGCGGTGATTGCCGCCTGTCCCTTGACATCGTCGGCCCACAGCAGCAATATCGCTGTTGCGAGCACGGAAATTGTTCGTAGCATTGTGTTTCCCTATTACACATTGTTGCGTAACCCGTACCGGGCAATACTACGTAATTTTGTCCGGGCACGGTAGGGAAAACGCCGTGACCAGGAAAAAATCACTTAAGAAAAAACCACCAAGTCACTAAATCACGAATAAAAAGCACGAAGAGGGTTTTCAGAACGCTTATTGCTGAATAAGGAGCGATCTGAAAACCTTTTCGTGCTTTTTGTTCGTGGATTTGTGCTTTTGTGGTATTCTTACCTACACAATCACTTTCCAGCTGTTGAGAGCTTTCATGTAATTGGCACGCTCGAAGGCAGCCGGTTCGGCGACGGAACGCTGGCTCATGCTGCCTTTCATCTGAGCGATGGAGGAGTACTCCTTCTCGAGCATCCACTGACGCAGATCATTGAGCACGGTGCCGAGATGTTGCGGACCGTGTTCAAGCAGTGCGGAACACATCATCGCCACATCGGCGCCGGCCATGAACATCTTGAGTGCGTCGAGATGCGTGTGGACGCCGGTGGATGCAGCCATGCCTGCCTTGATATTCCCGTAGAGAATCGCGATCCAGCGCAGGGGAAGACGTATTTCCTCGGAAGTACTGAGATGTACCGTGGGAAGCACGTCGAGTTTATCGAGATCGAAATCCGGCTGGTAGAAGCGGTTGAACAACACCAGCGCATCGGCGCCTGCTTCATCGAGCTTTCGTGCCATATTGGCCATGGAACTGAAATACGGACTCAGCTTCATTGCAACGGGAATATTCACTGCCTCCTTGATGCGGCGCAGGTCCTCGATATAGATATTTTCTATTTCGATAGCCGTGAGATCCATTCTGGTGGGAATGTAATAGACATTGAGTTCCAGTCCGTCTGCACCGGCCTGTTCGATTTTTGTTGCGTATTCGAGCCAACCGCCGGCGGAGACCCCATTCAGACTCCCGATAATGGGGATGTCTGTCGCTTCCTTCGCAGCACGGATGTGTTCGAGATATTCTTCCGGACCCATGTGGTATTCCCCCTGATCAGGGAAATAACTGATCGCTTCCTGGTAACTGTTTGTTCCCTGCGAGAGAAAATGATCGAGTTCGTGCTGCTCATGCGCGATCTGTTCTTCGAACAGCGAGTACATGACGATGGCCGAGGCGCCTGCGTCTTCAAGACGCTTGATGTTGGCGATATCCTTTGACATCGGTGAAGCCGACGGGACCAGCGGGTTTTTCAGTTGCAGTCCCATGTAAGTGGTGGTGAGATCCATGCGTGTATCCTCTGGTTTCTGATTTTTCATTCGTCGCGATTAGGGGCAACCTGCCCGGGAACGGGATAGGCGGGGACAAGCCCCGCCCGTCCGCTATGCATCTTCGCTCGCTGCTTCTTCCGGAGCGACCGTGATGTATTCGTACAGCTTTTCAAGCTGCTGGTATTGCTTGACACGCATATCGGTGTGCTGTTGCGATTTCTCCAACAATGCCGCCGCTTCGTCGGGATTGCTTTTGAACAGCATGTTGAAACGTGTTTCCATCGTGACGAAATCCTTGACCGATTGCTTTGGCGGTTTCGAATCCAGTTTGAAGGGATTTTTGCCCTGTGCGGCCAGATCCGGATTGAAGCGGTACAGCGGCCAGAGCCCTGATTCCACCAGCGTTTTCTGATGGTCCATTCCCTTCGACATGTCGATGCCATGTGCGATACAATGGCTGTAGGCGATGATCAGCGAAGGACCATCATATGCCTCCGCTTCGAGAAAGGCCTTGAGCGTCTGTGTGTCGTTGGCGCCCATGGCGACCGACGCGACATAGACAGTACCGTAACTCATGGCCATCAACCCGAGATCCTTTTTCGCCAAAGGCTTTCCGCCTGCCGCGAATTTTGCGACTGCGCCGATCGGTGTGGCCTTCGACATCTGTCCTCCGGTGTTGGAATAGACTTCCGTGTCGAGTACAAGAATATTGACGTTCTTGCCGGATGCAATCACATGATCAAGACCTCCGTATCCGATGTCATACGCCCAACCATCGCCACCCATGATCCAGACACTGCGCTGGATGAGGAAATCAGCGACGGCGAGGAGACGCTTCGCCTCGGGATTGTCGATGGTGTTGAGTTTGTCCTTCAACAGGGCAACGCGTTTGCGCTGTTCGCGCAATCCGGCTTCACTCTTCTGATCGGCATTGAGAAGGTCGGTGACAAGCTCTTCACCGATATCACTGGCGAGACGCATCAGCATTTCGCTTGCAAAACGTTTCTGCTGATCGATTGTCAGACGGAAGCCCAGACCGAATTCAGCGTTGTCTTCGAACAGGGAGTTGGACCAGGAAGGACCGCGCCCCTCGGCGTTGACTGTCCAGGGCGTCGTCGGCAGGTTCCCGCCGTAGATCGACGAACAACCGGTGGCATTCGCCACGAGCATACGGTCACCGAAGAGCTGACTGGCAAGCTTGACATACGGAGTCTCACCACATCCGGAACAGGCGCCGGAAAATTCAAACAGCGGCTGGAGCAGCTGCGACCCCTTGATGGTATCGACGCGACATTCGCTGCGGTCGAATTCCGGGATGTTCAGGAAGAAATCCCAGTTCTCGCGCTCCTGCTCGCGCAGCGGCGCCTGCGGTACCATGTTGATGGCTTTGAGCCGGACTTCCGACTTGTTCTTTGCCGGACAAACTTCAACGCACAGAGCACAACCGGTACAATCCTCGGGTGCAACCTGAATGCTGTATTTCAGTCCTGCGTATTCCTTGCCTTTCGCATCGGTGTATTTGAAGGTCTCCGGTGCATTTGCCACTTCCTTTTCCTCGAAGACCTTGATGCGGATGGTTGCGTGGGGACAGACCATCGCGCATTTATTGCACTGAATGCATGTATCGATATCCCATTCCGGAATTTCAAGCGCGATATTCCTTTTCTCCCACATTGTCGTTCCTGTCGGGAAGGTGCCGTCGACGGGGAAGTAACTTGTCGGAATGTCGTCGCCCCGGCCGGCGATCATCATGGAAGTGACTTTGCGGACGAATTCCGGTGCTTTATCCGATACGACAGGCGGCAACTCAATCTTGCTGGTGGCTGTATCAGGTATTTTGACTTCATGCAGATGAGCGAGCGTCTCGTCGACGGCGTTGAAGTTCATCTGCACGATGCGGTCACCCTTGCCGCCATAGGTCTTCTTGATCGAATCCTTGATTTTCTCAATGGCCTCGTCCTTCGGCAGAATGCCGGAAATCGCGAAGAAACAGGTCTGCATGATCGTGTTGACGCGTGCGCCCATCCCGGTTTTCTCCGCGACCGTGTAACCGTCGATCACGTAGAATTTCAATTTCTTGTCAATGATCTGCTGCTGAACGAAACGCGGAATTTTGTCCCATATCTCGTCGTGTCCGAAAGGACTGTTGAGCAGGAACGTGCCGCCTTCGATCAGATGCGAGAGCATGTCGAATTTCTCGAGAAAGAAGAACTGATGACAGGCGACGAATTTCGCCGAGGTGATCAGATAGGTGCTCTTGATCGGTCGCGGTCCGAAACGCAGATGCGAGGTGGTCATCGAGCCGGATTTTTTCGAGTCATATACGAAATAGCCCTGGGCGTGATAATCCGTGCCTTCACCGATGATTTTGATCGAGTTCTTGTTCGCGCCGACAGTCCCGTCGGCACCAAGACCGTAGAACATCCCGCGGAACACATCGTCGGGTTCGACACTCAGATCGTGATCCCACTCAAGATTCGTGTTTGTCACGTCTTCGATAATACCGACCGTAAAGTGATTCTTCGGCTTTTCGAGCTTGAGATTGTCATAGACGCTCTTTACCATCGAAGGTGTGAATTCCTTGGAAGAAAGTCCGTACCGGCCGCCGACGACTTTCGGGTATTGTTTCATCGGCAATGTGCCTTCACTCATGGTCTCGGCCAGTGCGGTATGGACATCCTGATACAACGGTTCGCCTGCTGCACCTGGTTCTTTCGTGCGGTCGAGTACGGCGATGGCCTTCACTGTCGAAGGCAATGCCTCAATGAAATGCTTGACCGAGAACGGACGGAAGAGCCGAACGACGACGATGCCGACTTTTTCACCGCGATCATTGAGGTATTGCACCATCTCCTCGGCGGCACCGACACCCGAGCTCATCATGATGATGACACGGTCTGCATCCGGAGCACCGACATAATCAAAGAGCTTGTACTTGCGCCCAACGACTTCGCCGAATTTGTCCATCGTCTCCTGCACGATGTCGGCGCAGGCGTTGTAGAACGGATTGACAGTCTCGCGTGCCTGGAAAAACACGTCGGGATTCTGTGCGGTGCCCCGAAGCACCGGTTTGTCCGGACTGAGAGCACGGGAGCGGTGAGCGGAGATGAGGTCGTCCGGGAGCATCGCGAACATGTCCTCATCCGACAATTCCTCGATTTTCATCACCTCATGAGAGATGCGGAAACCGTCGAAGAAGTGGACGAAGGGGATGCGTGACCGCAGCGTTGCCGCCTGTGCGATCAATGCGAAATCCATGACTTCCTGAACGGAATTCGATGACAGCAGGGCGAAGCCGGTCTGCCGCACGGCCATGATATCGGAATGATCGCCGAAAATCGACAGGGCATGCGTCGCCACTGAACGTGCGGAAACATGGAACACCGTCGGTGTAAGCTCACCGGCTATTTTGTACATGTTCGGTATCATCAGCAGCAGTCCCTGGGACGCGGTGAACGTGGTCGTCAGCGACCCGGTCTGCAGCGCACCATGTACGGCACCCGAAGCACCGCCTTCGCTCTGCAATTCGGAGACGACCGGTATTGTCCCCCAGATATTGGGGCGGCCCTCCGATGACCAGGCGTCAGCCCATTCCCCCATGTTGGAACTCGGGGTGATGGGGTAAATTGCGCAAACTTCATTTGTTTTGTGAGCGACGAATGCGGCGGCTTCATTGCCGTCTATCATCGCCAGTTTCCGATTACTCATACGGTACCTCAATTTATCAGGTCAGAAGTGAAATCCGTGGGGTTGCTCCCTCAATCATCAAAATATCAAGTCCTTACTGCGCCCGTCGGTATGCAGCGATTCGTTCAACGGCAACGGGCGATGATGTGACATTCCCTGTGAGAAATGTTGAAACGACAGGAAGTTGGCCATCCTTTCTGCTCCGGGAGCGGAGCCGTTGCGCCGCACCTTCACGGCGGCGATATCTCGGGAGAGAGGACACGGGCTTCGCAACAGGCAAAGCGCGTGTATACTGTGGTCAGAGTCGTATCCGGGCCGGTGAGTGATGGTTCTCAATCGATTGTCCATGGGACGGAGGTGCTGGTGTTCGTATCGGATATAAAAGGTAACTCTGTCCAGAAACAAAAATAATGATTTTCGGGGAGACTGCAAAAAATCGAGCGGTCGGAGGTCTTGCGAATGAGGGGAATGAGGGAAATGAAGGGAATGAGGGAAATGAAGGGAATGAGGGAAATGGATTGCCTGCTCCTGTAGAGACGCGCGGGCGTCTGGGTAAATATCGAGGTCATGAACGGGTTATCCGGCAACAACGGGAACGATTATTGTAGTGCAGCGCACGCTTGG
>JAGTUW010000244.1 GCA_018224345.1 Bacteroidota bacterium | reverse complement strand
TCCCCGAGCAGCACCGATGCTTGCCACCCAAGTTGCCGTTCCACCGGGGGATTGACGAAGAGAATGGTACCGTCCTCTCCGGCAAGATACACCGCATCCGGAAGAGCATTGAGAATTGCCTCAAACCACGATGGTAAAACATTCCCCTGTGGAGTCACACTGACATCTCCCTTTCTTCGTTGATGCTATAAGGACTTTTTGGATTCGAGTCCATGTTCGTTGACTTTCTTCAATAATGTTTTATACGTTATGCCGAGTATACGTGAGGCCTGTGCCTTGTTCCAGCCGGTTCTTTTCAGGGTATCGGCAAGCATTTGTTTTTCCAGAACCGAAATATGCCGTTTCACTTGATCCTTCAGTGATACCGACCCCTCCGCGGGTTGCGGAAGGGGGCCGTCACTGGCAGAGCGCTGTTTCGGGAGTGGCAATTCTATGTTGCTGACGTCGATGCACTGATCTGCGATGAGTGTCGCCCGGCGGATCACGGATTTGAGTTGATGCGCGTTACCCGGCCAGTGATAGGCCACGAGCATTTCCAGGGCAGCATCACTGAAGCCTGTCAATTCGCGGCCGAGTTCCGTATTCGCTTCTTTGAGAAAATCGATGGCCAGGGAGGGGATGTCCTCGCGACGATCACGCAGCGGAGGGATGACAAGTACTGCATCACCGTAGAGTTCACGGAACCCGCGGGTAAGTGTTTCTTCATTATAGCCGGACTCTGCTTCCAGACTGGCAGTGAAGAGCAGCTTCGCGGGTGCAGGGGAAGCGTCGTCATGGCCCGGCCGGCGTAAAACAGCCGGGCGTAAATCTTCCACAAGAATATCCTGGTAGAGCAACGGTATTTCCGTGACTTCATCGAGGAGCAGCGTCCCGCCAGCGGCGAGATGCAGTTTTCCTTTCTGTCCCACTTCATCAGATGTACCGAAGAGTTCTATGCGCAGCAACTCCTCGCTCGCGCCCGTACAATCAACATTGAGGAAGGGACCGCTACATTCTCTGATACCATGCAGTATTCTGCCGAGCATGCGTTTGCCAACACCAATCTCACCGGTGATCAGAATCGGTGTGTCGCGTTCGGCGAGCTGCTGACATTCCCGGGCGAGGCGGCCGATGGCAGGGCTCTTCCCCATGGAAGCGAACAGAGAGTGCAGTTCTGCTTTTTCCGGGATGGCGACAGGTGGCTGTGCAGAGGGTTCACCGGCGGCATCGAGTGCACGGCGCACCGTTGCGATCATTTCATCGTTTTCGAACGGTTTTGCAATATAGTCGAACGCACCGGCTTTCATCGCGGCCACGGCATCACGTACACCGGAAAGCGCCGTCATAAGGATCACCGGGATATGGGCATCCGCTTCCCTGATGGCGTCAAGCACCTCGAAACCACTCAGTCCCGGCATGCGAATATCCATGATGACCAGATCCGGACGTTGTTCCTGAAACATGCGCAACGCCTCATCCCCGCGCATCGCTGTGCGGGATGTAAAACCATGCACGCGCAGCAGATGAGACAGGACGAAAAGGATCATCTCTTCGTCATCGACAACAAGTATTTCCGTGCTTTCTGTTTGCAACCTGCGTTCCCGGGTCACTGGCAATGCATCCTTCATATGGAATATATGAAAAAGCGTGCAACGGTTCATTGCGGAAAAAAAGAAAGAATCCGCTGTGATGGATTCTTTCTTCTCTGCTCTCATTTCCGTGGTGAAACAGGATGCTGCGGGAGAGAGGCGCAAATCGTTTCACGTACACACGTTGCAACCAGTTTGTATTCTACATCTGCCTGTGTGTTCCCGTCAGGCAGCATCCGTGGTCAGTGCGAGTGACTGTTGGAATACTCCCTGCTTTGTCTGAAGGCGGGCATAGCAAACTCCCGGTGGGAACGCCTCGCCGTACAGCCGAAGCTGATGATGTCCTGATTTGAGTACGTTGCCATCGAAAATGACATGTACGATCTGGCCATAGTTATTGTAAATCTTCAGTGTGATTTCCTGCTCATCCTCAAGCGTAAAAGCAAGAATCGCACCCGGATTGAGTGGATAGGTTTGTTGTGAAAATGTCAATGGACTTACCATTCTGTATGTGCTCCGTGCATCATCCGTGTTCCTGTACGGTTCAGTGCTGCGATTGCCTTGTGCCGGAATCTCCATTCTCTAATAAACCATCTACTGATGGAACCCGACATGCTCCTGTCACGCGATGCAGGGCCGTAGCCCCACATCCGCGTGTCTGGAATTTGTGCTCACTCTCTCTACTCTCACTTGTTGAGCACAAGCTTTTGCTGCTGCAATGCTCCACCGGCTTCGATTACAGCCATGTAGAGCCCGCTCGGAAGCGTTTCGGCGTTAAAGGACATTGTGTGCAGGCCGGCATCCATCGCGCTGCCCTCGAGCAGTGTGGCAACCACCTGCCCGAGCGCGTTGTACACGCGCAGCGTGACATTCGCCGTCTCGGCGACGGAGAAGCTGATGGTGGTGGCAGGATTGAAGGGGTTCGGATAGGCCGCGTACAGTTCCACACCCTCGGGCAGGGCGCCGGTATTCACCAGCACGATATTCGAGTACTCCGTCGTTCCATCGCGATCGATCTGACGCAGGCGATAGGCCAGTTCCGGCAATCGCGTCAGTCGCTCGTCGAGGCGGTCGGTCCAGGCATAAGATTTCGGACTGTTTGATGTCCCATGGCCTTCCATGAATCCGACCTCTTCCCAACGCTCGCGGTCCGTCGACCGTTCGATGGCGAAACCATAATTGTTGAGTTCCGTGGCGGTCTTCCAGTTCAGTCGCACCGCATCGTCTGTAAAGCGGGCGGAAAACGACGTCAGTTCCACCGGAATCGGATCACCGCCGAAGGGGTTGCCCTGACCGACAGTGAAATCTCCGAAGCCGGGAAAGCCGTCGAAAGGCACGCTGCGAAGATTTCCGGAGGTCGTGGTGACCTGCACCGTCCCGGTAAGATCCCAACCACCGGTCGAGCCCGCGTCTTCATAATGCGGAGCATAACGCGCGGAGAACAATTCGTCAGGTTGACCACTCCTGTAGGTGTTGCTGAATGTCATCTCTCCCGAGAGATACACTGGTTCGTCAATACCAAATCCCTTGACCGGCCAGTGCACCCAGACCTCCTGATTCTGCTGATTTTCCGGGTGACCGCCGTTGCCTCCGCTGTTATAAACGACGCGGACGGAGATGTGCGGCCAGGGAGTCGCACTTGTAAATTTGGAACTACTGGTAGGGGCGATAATTTTGATCGTGATCGGACTCAGACGATTGCTTCCCGGACTGACGTTGAAGGTGAATTCGTCACCAACGGCGGTGTATTGCTTGCGTACCGTTCCGGCCGGATTCGAATTGTCTCCGGCGGTTTCGATACAATCCCCTGCACTGCCCACAACTGCGTTCGGCGTAAGTACGTCGGCGTCGATCCCAATATAGAGGTCATAATTTCCCAACACGAGACCGTTCGGAAGATTGATGTCTCCCTCGAAACGGACATGGGACTGCAACGCGTTCTCATTTCCAATATTTGTATAGACATCTGTGCCGATAAAATTACTGGCAATACCACTCATTGTTATTGTTCCACTGATGCTGATTCGCACATCCGATGTCGTCCATGACGAACCGCGCTCGATCGTTCCGGAGAGATTCAGATTCGTGATCGAGAGAATATTGATGCCATTCACATTTCCGGTACTCGACTCGTACTCAAGATACAGCGGCGCGGATATCGTCGTATTGCCGACAGTGATCTGATAGTCGGATATGATGGTCGCTGCACTCGAGACAGTTATTGAATTGATTGTCGTAGCCGATCCATTCGTGATGGAGGCCGATGAGCTGATCACGACATCATCGCCGGAACCGGGAACACCGTTGGGGGTCCAGTTGAATCCATTGCCCCAGTCACCAATTGCACCACCGCTCCATGTCTTCGTCACGGCCGACGACTGGGTGGTCAAGAGTGCGACCATCGTCACAATGAAAAACATTCTTGTAGCTATCCGGAAAAAAAGTCTCGCTGGTAACATGAATCTTGCATCCTCTGACTATGAAAAAGTGTATCACTTCATTTCGCACAGAGCTGCACGAACCGTGCCAAACTATTCATCTCTGATCTTCTTTGTCGCATTTCAGAGCGGAGATTGTTGTTACGCGAGACAGAACGTCTTGTCCTGCAAGGAGATAGCGCTGCCTCCGGATAATACAGATTAAGTTTAATTTTCTTTTTCTTTTTTTACACTCCATTTCTGCCGGTCCATTTTATTACGGATTGCTATTCAGTCCACTGCATAGGTGTGCAACGGATTGAACAGGGAACGGATTGAATAGTTATGGCAGACTTCCTTCAACACCCCGAAACAAAGACAGTCCGTCGTGCGGGACGGACTGTCTCTCCTCATTTCACTCTTCATCTCAACCGGCCCTGGTCAGGGCCTGCCCGCGTTGGACTTTGCGAGCCGATGCTGCCGGAGGCGAAGCGAACATACGTACAGTAATGCGTCTTCTCTCCTCCGGTCAGGATTGTTGTGTACTCAGCACCAGTGTGCGTTGCAGTACGCCGTTTTTCGTCTGTAGCCGCGCATAGCATCCTCCCGGAGGGAAGGTTTCGCCATACAGCCGAAGTTCATGATATCCGGATTTCATCACTTGCCCATCGTAGATGGTATGCACCACCTGCCCATAGGTATTGTAGATCCGGAGAGAGATTTCCTGCTGTTCCTCCAGTTGGAAGATCAGCGTCGCGCTGGGATTCAATGGATATGTATATTGCGAGAAAGAAAATGGAATTTCCATGGTACCGTTGCTCCGCGGTGTTATTCCCTGTTGCATTACTGTTTCCGACCTCCTTCCTTTTCTCACCCTCCCGTTGTCCATTACGACGGGTGGCGGGGACTGCGCCCCGCCATTCCGTCTTCATGAATGTGCTCTCTCTCTACTCTCACTTATTGAGCACAAGCTTTTTCTGCTGTATCGCGCCTTCTGCCTCGAGTACGGCCATATAGAGACCGCTCGGAAGCGTTTCGGCGTTGAAAGTCATCGTGTGCAAACCGGCATCCATCGTACTGCCTTCGAGCAGCGTGGCAACAATCTGCCCGAGCGTGTTGTACACGCGCAGGGTTACCTGCGTGGCCTCGGCAATCGAGAAGCTGATGGTGGTCACTGGATTGAAGGGATTCGGGTACGCCGCGTGCAGTGACACACCTTCGGGCAGGGCACCGGTATTCACCAGCACGACATTCGAATACTCCGTCGTTCCGTCACGATCGATCTGACGCAGGCGATAGGCCAGTTCCGGCAATCGCGTCAGTCGCTCGTCGAGGCGGTCGGTCCAGGCATAAGATTTCGGACTGTTCGACGTCCCATACCCTTCCACAAAGCCGACCTCCTCCCAGTGTTCGCGGTCCATCGACCGTTCGATGGCAAAACCGTAATTGTTGAGTTCCGTGGCAGTATTCCAGTTCAGACGCACCGCATCGTCGATAAAGCGGGCGGAAAACGACGTCAGTTCCACCGGAATCGGATCACCGCCGAAGGGGTCGCCACGACCGATATTATAGTCGCCAAATCCTGGGGAACCGTGGAAAGGCACTTCCCTGTTATTTCCTGTGGTCGTCCCATTTTGTGTTCCCGTAAGGTCCCAGCCGCCAAATTGACCGGCATCCTCATAATGCGGCGCATAGAGTGCCGAATAAACAGTAGGATTTCCACTCCGGTAATTGTTGTGCAGATACATTCGTCCGGCGAGATAAACTGGTTCACTGATACCTTCTCCCTTGACAACCCAATACACCCAGATCTTTGAACTTTGTGTATTCATCGGATGGCCCTGACTGCCGTTCAAGAGGCAACGCACAGAGATGTATGGCCAGGGAGATGCGGATGTGAAATTCGCGCTTGTCGAAGGATCGATAATTCTGATACCGATCGGAGACATCCGCTCACCAACCGGTCCGATCGGAAAATAAAAGGTGTCGTTGACAGCATCGAACTGGCGACGCACTGTACCCTTGGGCGTGCTCGCATCACCTGCGGTTGCAATGAATCCATTATCATTTCCGCCAAAACTTCCGTTCACAGTCAGATCACACTGTTTCCCGAGGTACAGATGATAATCACCCAGGAGGATATTTGAAGTCGTTGTAAATGCTAGGTCGCCATCGAAACGTACATTCGAACCGAAAGGACTCGCCTTTACAATCGTCGTACTCACACCCGCAGCGACATAGGAGTCATCGACATCATTCATCGTGATTGAACCGCTGCCTCCGCGGGTCAGCTCGAGCTTTGCACCGGAGGTCGAACTGATTGTCCCGTTGTCGAGGCTCAGACTCTGCGTACTGAGCACGAAATTTGTCGTTGTGCTGCGCTGCAGTATCAGCTTGGCGGGATAGGAAGCAGCACCGAGAACGTTGAGATTCGTCGTCGTCAGCGTATAGTCGGTGGTCAAGGTCACAGTGACCGCGCTGCTTCCACTCTGAATCACCAACTGCGATATTGTCAGATTTCCGGAGAGCGTCACACTCGCCGAACTGCTGAATACCGCAATATCGCCTGATGCGGGATAGGTGTTGCTGCTCGTACCACTCAGCAGCCAATTTGAGCCTGTCTCCCATGCTCCACTACTCCCTCCGGTCCATGACCACGTCCCCGCCTCCAGATTCGTCCCGAATCCGCACAGCAGCAGCGCTGTGGCCAGGATGCCGCTCGTAAGCCATGTTCTCATCATATCCATTATAGGTTCTCCTCAAAAAAAGAATGTGCTGCCTTCGGTTCAGTACCGCTAACAACGCACAAATCATGCCAGAAATATCGGGTCTCAGGGGCCGAATATCTCCCATGCGACCGGGAAACGGTCATTCACGAAGTTTATCTCTTGTGGGACAACGGGATAGAGAAGTCGGATGAAAACAAGCTTGAAGAGTTTCAAAAAGATTTGGGAGTCAATGCCGGTCCCGGAGTGGAAACGTACAGGCCAAACTACACCCCGGGGAGTATGCAGCGGATTGCAACACTATGCAGTGAATTGAATAGGGAGGGAATTGAATAGTGGATCAACTGCAGGTTCCCGTTGCAGTTTTTTGTTCATCGGTGGACAGGTGGGATGATCCTCAGGCGGAGTGGCCGCCACCATGCATGCAGCCGGAAATACCGTGAGCCGCCTTCTATGTGGAAGGGAAAGTCAGAAGGAACGTAGCTCCACCATCGGTGTCGGTATCGAGTTCAATGCCTCCCTCATGGTCATCCATGATGAAGTAGCACAGGGTCAGGCCGAGACCGACCCCCTTTTCAGTCTTGGATGTGGTGAAAAAGGGATCGAAAATGTTTTCAACGATGTCTTCAGGGACCCCCGGGCCGGTATCGGAGACACGGATACGTACACTTTTGTCTTTCTTCTGACCAGTTACATTGATCGTGCCGCTGCCGGCCATGGCGTCGAGTGCGTTGGTGAAAAGATTGTAGAAAAGCTGAACAAGCATTTCCGCGTTGCCGTCAACGTGCAACGGAGTCGAACCAAGCTGAATATCGAGCTCAACGCCCGCCGCATTGTGATGCGCTGAAATCAACGAAATGGCATCATTGACGGTATCGATAAGATTCAGAGTCCTTTTCATCAACTGCCCTTTGGGCTTGCCGATGAGCAACAGATTCTCCACGATTTTGTTGGCGCGGTCGACACCGGTATGTATCACCGAACTATACTTTTTCAACTGTTCGGTACTCAAATCCTTTTTCGTCAACAACAACTGCGCGGCCGAACTCGCATACCCCAGCGGATTGCGCAGTTCATGCGCGATGCCTTCGGAGAGGATGCCCAGGGAGGCAAGTTTCTGCGACTGCAGAAGATCGCGCTCCAGCTTTTTACGCTCGGAGAGATCCATCCCGATACCTACATAGCCATGCAATTGCTCGTCCTGTGTAATGGCATTCCAGAGCGAATAGACGGCAAGCAGTGTCCCGTCGCGACGCGGACGCTCGACTTCGCCTTCCCAATGTCCATCACGTTTGAGTGCGGGAAACAGATCGCGCTCGAATTCTTCACCGAACGTCGGAAGGTCCTGCAGCTTGCGTCCCTTTACTTCCCTGGCCTCCCAACCGTACATAGTCTCCGCAAAGGAATTCCAGTACGTAATGCGGCCGGCAAGATCAATCGCGACAACGGAGTTACGGACAATACTGAGCAACGATGCCTGAAAGCGGATATAATCCTCGGCATGCCTGCGTGCGGTGATGTCATTGAAGAAGTTCAGTGTCGCGGCTTCCCCTTCCCAGGTGATGGCCACATCGCGCACTTCCATCCATTTAATGGTGCCGTTGCTGTCGAACATGCGGACGTCATAACTCTCCGGCAGTAATCCCCCACGCAGACGCTCCTGATACTGCCTTCTGAAAAGCGCATGGTCGTCGGGATGCACAAATTGGTAGATGGACACATTTTTCAACTCGGCTTCAGAAAGGCCGGTCAGTTCGAGCACCTTGTAGTTATAGAAACGAAGGACTTCATCCTGCAACACCATGATTGCTTCATTCGCATTTTCCAGCACATTGCGATATTTGGACTCGGAATCCTTGAGCGCGATTTCCGCATCCCGCCGGCGGGTGATATCACGCGCAGTGGCGACAAGCAGGCGGTTCTCCCCCGAGTCGAAGGCACGCACGAATACTTCGGCCGGGAAGCGGCTGCCGTCCTTTCTCTCGTGTTCGGTTTCAAACATCCCGACATCCAATCCCCCGTCACGGATTTTCGCATACATGCGCATGGCATCGCCCTCTCCGGCGTCGGTTTGAATGTCGGCCGGCCCCATGTTCAGCAATTCCTCACGGGTAAATCCGAGTGAAGTCACGGAACTGTCGTTGACATCCACATACTTCATCGTTACGGGATCGATAATGTAAATATTGTCGACTGCGCTGTCGAGAGCGAAACGGAAACGGCCGAGCCGCTCATTGGCACGCTCAAGCTCCAGAGTACGGGCCTCGACGAGTTCCTCAAGATGATTGCGGTACTGGTTGAGTTCCTCTTCACTCATTTTCCGGCCGGTGACATCCGCGGCGACACCGATGACGGACACCACGGCACCGCTGTCATCGAATACAGGCGAGTACCATGTTTCGAAAAACTTTCCTTGCAGAGTCACAGTTTCGACGAACGCTTCTCCCCGGAGTGCGCGGCGGATGCTCTCGAGCACGGCGCTGTGGTCGGCATACAGTTCCCATATCGAAGCACCGACAACTTCAGCGGGTCGTAACCCCAGCGATTCAAGCCCCTTCCCCTCCGACATCGTAAAACGTCCTTCACGATCAAAGGTGAACATGATGACGGGGAGATTGGAGATGACTGTGCGGAGACGCTTCTCGCTGTCGATCAGGGCCTGCTCCGCCATGCGCCGTTCGGTGACGTCGCGTCCGGCTCCGATGATGGCGACGACATTTCCGCTTTCATCGCGCACTGCCGTGTTCTGCCAGCCCAGCCACCGCCATCCCTCACGCGTGAGCGCACGCTGTTCGATATACATCGTATGTGGCGCTTCCGACAACTGCTCCATCGCCTTGACAGTCGTTTCCTGGTCTTCTTCGTGCACGAAAGAGAGGAAGGAACGCTGTAACAATTGCTCTTCACTCTTGCCGAATATTCTGCAATACGACAGACTGACAAACAGAAAATTGCCCTCGGGATCGATCTTGACGAGAAGGTCCGTCTGATTTTCCACCAGCAGACGATATTTCTCCTCACTCTCCCCGAGAGCGTCCTGGGCCAGTTTCCGGTGATGAATATCGCGTGCATTACCGTGTATGCTGATGAGCTTGCCCTCATGGTCATACACCGGCGTCGCCACTACTTCCACCCACAATCTGCTCCCGTCCTTCTTCACGAACGGCGCTTCCGTTCGCAACGTCCGTTCCTTCGAGTCCAACGTCACGGCGGTTCGCACGTATTCCTTGAAAGACTCCACCTGCATTGTACGGAAATCATCCTCCAGAATAGAGAAGAATTCCCGTTGCATCATTTCCTCCGGCGTATAGCCAAGGACGAACTCGACGGAGGGACTGATGAAGGTCATTTCAAAGTCCGCGTTGACCGTCCAGATAATATCGGAGGAATTTTCGGCCAGCAGGCGAAATTTTTTCTCGCTGTCTTCCAGCGCAACTTCGGCATACTTACGTTCTGTCAGATCGAGATAGGTTCCCGCCACACGGAGCG
The DNA here is from genome assembly GCA_018224345.1 of Bacteroidota bacterium. GTDB lineage: Bacteria > Bacteroidota > Ignavibacteria > SZUA-365 > SZUA-365 > SZUA-365. The sequence continues at coordinate 4,926 of JAGTUW010000244.1, read as the reverse complement.
GTTGCCCTGCTCTGTCGCGTTCGACAACTTTGCCGCGTTCGAGAATCCACTTCCATTCTCCGTTGCGACAGATCATCCAGGTTTCCGCCTGGTAAAAGGGAGAACGGCTCGAGAGATGCGCGTCCATCAATTGCCTGAGACGGACAAGATCATCGGCGGGCAGGGTTCGTTCACGCAATACGGAAAAGGTCAGCTCATCGGTGGGCTCGTAACCGAACATACCGACAGCTCGTTGATTGAGTGTGATGCTGTCGGATGGGATGTCCCATTCCCAGGCACCGAGATCGGCACCCCAGAGTGCGAGGTCGACCAATTCCTGTGTACCCCGCACCTCCTCTTCGATGCGGCGACGTTCGGTGACGTCCTCTCCACTGCTGAGAATACCGATCACGGATCCGCGCTCGTCATAGAGCAGTGCGTTGTGCCAACGAATCAGACATTCCAGCCCGTCGCGTGTGCGCACTGTGTTTTCATGCATCTCGGGGTGTGCCGTGCTGCCCCTGATGATGTCGAAGAAATATTGACGCAGTTGCTCCCGATCCTCCTCGCCGACGCAGAGGTCGAACCAATCCTTGCCGACGATCTCATGCTCAGCATAGCCGAGGACACGACAGCCCTTATTATTGACCAGCGAAACGTTCCCGCGCAGATCAAGCGAAAGGAAGATAACCTCCGCTATATCCAGAAACTGCTGCGTCCGCGATCGCACGCTGCGTATCGCGTGCTCCATTTCACGACGGTCGGTAACATCGGTCAGCAAACCGGTGATACCGAGGCCTGCATCTCCGACGCCCTGTCTGCGTGCCGAGATCCGGAATACGCGCGTTTCCTCCTCTGCCGTTGTCATCTTGAGTTCGTGTGTAAAAAGCGTCGTTCCGGTGTTGCGATGCAACGCATGCGTCCAGATGGTCTGCTGTTGCTCGACGAGAAGCTCGATAAAGGGACGCCCGATCAGTGCGGCTGCTTCCCAGCCGAGCACGCGTTCGACAGTAGGACTCACATAACGAAAGAGCCCCTCCTCATCGAGTTCAAATACAATATCATCAATATTTCCCACGAGGTTGTCGAAGCGGCGTCTGGTATCGGCGAGCGTATGTTCGGCACGACGCCGCTGTGTGACATCCACAACATAGGCAAGCTGCGCGATGGCCTTGCCATCGTCGTCCCGTTGCACACGCACGACTTCGTGCAACCACACGATTTCACTTCTTGCATCGAGCAGGCGATATTCGTGTTCGATATGATCGCTGCCCTGTTCGAAACGCATATCCAGCAACGCCCGGAATCCTTCGCGATCGTCCTCGAACACCAGCGTATCGTAGCGGACGTTACCGCCCATCAGTTCACGCGGGAGATATCCGAACTGTGATACGTTTCTTGAAACGAAGCTGATGGGAAATCCGGGAGCGATCTCTCTGCGAAACAATACGGTCGGCCCTGATACAAACATGTCGCGTTCCGTGCGCAGTTCACCGCGCGCCTCTTCGAGTGCGGCATGCTTATCCTTCAGTTCCTTATGCGCCTCTTCGAGCTGCATGGCGGTACGCTTCCGCTCGATGGCATAGCGCATGGCGCGGGAGAGCAACGGCTCGCGGGCTTCTCCCTTGAGCAGATAATCCTGCGCTCCCAGTCGCACGGCCTCGACGGCCACATCGATATCCGTATTGCCGCTGAAGATGACCACGGGGATATCCGTCACCTGCGCGAGCAATGTCCTGGGAGTATCAAGGCCTGTGCTGTCAGGGAGATGCAGATCCAGCAAAATGATATCGGGCCGGGACTCTTCAAGCGCATGCAAGGCAGCAGCGAGTGTTTCGGCATGTGTCAGGGTATACGGAGAGTCTCCTCCGACATGCAGGGTAGTCCGCAGAAAACGCAGCTGGTCGTGGTCATCTTCTACGAACAGGATATGAATGGTCTCCTCCGATAACATCATGTGGCCGTGCCCGGAATGTTCTTACTGCTCAATGAAAGCACCGTGAAAAAGACGTCGTCATACATGCCGTCAGGCATGGGGTTGCTGAAGGTCGTATTCACTGATCTTGGTCAGGAGGGTATTGTAGGCGATCTGCAATATGCGCGCGGTTTTCGCCTTATTCCACTTGGTCGATTTCAATGCCTCGTATATGATCTGTCGCTCGATCTGCGAGACGTGCTTTTTAACGTGTTCCTTGAGCGGGACACCGTTGTCGAAATCGACGGGCACCGGCGCATCATCTCCCTCACCATTGACCGAAGTCATTTCCATGAACTCGAGATGCCCGACTTCAATGACCTGCCCCGTCTGCAACACCGCACCGCGGATCGTGCTGCGCAGCTGACGTACATTTCCCGGCCAGTCGTAAAACATGAGGGCCTCGATTGCGGCAGTGCTGCAACCGGTGACATTCTTGCCGAGTTCCGCATTGGTCAGACGAATGAACTTCTCGACAAGAAATGGGATGTCGGCTTTGCGCTCGCGCAACGCGGGGACATGAATGGAGAATTCACGCAGTCGGTAAAAAAGATCCGCACGGAAACTCTTGTCATCAATGAGTTTCTGGAAATCGGTATTGCTCGCCGCAATAACGCGCACATCAATGCTGATCTCACTCTTGCCTCCGATACGGAACACCGATCTGTCCTGCAGGGCACGCAAAAGCTTGGCTTGCGACTGCCAGGACATATTCGGAACCTCATCGAGGAAGATCGTCCCGCCCTGGGCAAGTTCGAACTTCCCCTTTTTCTGGCCGCGCGCATCGGTGAATGCTCCGTCCTCATGGCCAAACAACTCACTTTCGAGCAGCGTTTCCGGTATCGCACCGGTATCAATAGGGACAAACGGCCGTGCAGCTCGCCCGCTCATTTCATGAATGGCCCGGGCGATCAATTCCTTGCCCGTCCCTGTCTCGCCCGTGATCAACACGTCGAAATTACTTTTCGCCACGCGACGGGTCCGTGCCGCCAGTTCCATGATGACTTCGCTCGTTCCCATAGTGTGCAGTATCGGATCCCGCTGCTCACCGTTCTCCGAGGACATGATCACCACATCCGTGCGTGCCCGGTGCTGACCGATAGCGGCAGTGACGGTACGAAGCACATCTTCGTTGTGAAATGGTTTTGCTATATAGTCGTAGGCCCCTGCACGCATGGCTTCGACGGCACCGCTGACGGCCGCCATCGCAGTCATGAGAATGACGGGAATACTCTCGTCAATGGATTTGATGCGCTTGAGCACTTCCATACCACTGAGTCCGGGCATGATGATGTCAAGCAACAGCACATTGGGCAAACGCTCGCCGATAAGTCGGATGGCCTCCTCGCCATTGGTCGCACAACGCACCGAGAAACCTGCGTCTTCGAACAGGCCGCCGAGGACGATGCCCATCATCTCCTCATCGTCTACAATCAGAATATCTCCATTTTCAGGCAATGTGCTCAAACAGGACTCTCTCGGGTCAACAGAAGTATAATGTTCGCGATGCAAGGTATCATGCGAGTTTATCGAATTTGATGATGAATCGCAAATGAAGTCTTCGTATAATATGGTATTCTCCGATCGTTCTCAAGGTAATATGAAGTACAACAGACAGACAGTTCTCATCACAGGCGCATCGGAAGGCATCGGGCGGGCCACGGCCAGACTGTTCGCAGCACAGGGCTATCATCTCATCCTCCTTGCAAGGAATCTTGCACGGCTTGAGGAGCTCGCTGCCGAGCTTTCAGCACAACATGCAGTCGACTGCACCCCCTTGCAGGCGGATGTGCAGGATGCGGAAGAGGCTTGGCAGCGCATCGGACACGTCATCGAAGGGAAATTTCTCGCCGCCGCCATCATCAATGCGGGAGTGGGTCTCTATGGTCCGTTCGCGGAGACGAAATGGGAAGACACCGCCCGGCTGTTGCGGACGAATCTTGACGGCGCACTTGCATGTACCCGCGCCGTTCTCCCCGTATTCCGCAGGCAGCGCGCCGGCAGTCTCGTGCTGATCTCTTCAACAATAGGAAAACGTGCTCTTCCCTACAACGCGGTGTACTGCGCAACGAAACAAGCCTTGCATGGCTTTGCAGACGCTATCCGCCTGGAAATGAAGCCCTGGGATGTTCACGTTGGTGTGGTGTGTCCTGCACGTACAGCGACGGCGTTCTTCGAGCGTATGACCTACGCCGTGCCGCAGAAATCGCGTCGCAATATTCCGACCGACTCACCGGAAACGGTTGCCAGAGCTGTCATGCACTGCGTGCGGCTTCGCAGACGCGAGGTAGTCGTCAGCATGGTCGGAAAGCTTTTTTCTTTCGTCGGCTATCATTTTCCTCGTCTCAGTGATTATCTTTTATACAGAAATGTTCCCCGACCGGAGACTCCATGATCACAAAGCAGTATCTCCGCCTTATTCTGTTCGATATCGATGGAACCCTGATCACAACGAATGGCCTCCCCCGCGAAGCGTTTTCGGAAGCGATCGAGGAGACTTTGAATGTGAAGTCCATTGCGCGAACACACGACTTCGCCGGAAAAACCGATCAACAGATCTGGGCGGAAATCGTTCGCGCATCGTCACTTCCGGAGGAATATATCGAGGCACATGCCGACCGCGTCTTCGATTGCTTTTTCCGCAAGCTGGAGGAACGTCTTCATGTCGACAACATCACCGTCCTTCCCGGAGTTCGTGCGATCCTCGATGCGCTGCGCGCTGAGGATGCGGCGACCACGGCTCTGCTCACCGGCAACATGCTGCGCGGTGCACGGATCAAACTGACACCTCCCGCATTACTGGATTATTTTGCGTTCGGTGCCTTCGGCAATGACGCATCTGATCGACCGGACCTCCCGGAAATCGCCGTCGCCCGCGCCTATGACCGGACGGGTGTGACATTCAAGGCAAAGGATATTGTCATCATCGGCGATACGCCCCATGACATCGACTGCGGCCGGCATCTCAACGT
>JAGTUW010000243.1 GCA_018224345.1 Bacteroidota bacterium | reverse complement strand
GCGCCCCCTGGATGACGTTTTCAAAATACAACTGTTGACCACAATGAGTGCAGGTGAATAATTTCATAAAAAACCTCTCTGCGTTATTTGAAACTGATCGCGATGCTTGGCGGCTTCAGCGCCTGGCGATAATCCAGGAGCCATGTCTGAATTGTCATTGCCTGGCTTTTTATGAAAACGGAATTGAGACGGCGCTATGTCTATATCAAACGATCTTTGCCGATATGAGCCGATTATTTCCTGTCACGCTCGATGCCAGAGGCCGGTATCGAGCCCTTAGTGTCCTGAATGCAGCAATATTACCGTGGAAACACCAGCGGCTGTGTCTGGACGTTGCCATTGACGCTGAGGTTAATGAAGTACAATCCCGCTCCGCCGTAGTATCCGGAAAACATGTGGTGCAGTCGGTGGAAGTAGGTTCCGGGACTGTGATAGCCCTCAAAGAGAATGCCCCGTTCCCGGCCACTGCTGTCATGAATGGTCAGCCGGACATACCCGGCCTCCTCGAGCGTGTAGGGTATCATGACAGGAGAAAGCGCGGGATTGGGATAGGGCACTCCCAGACGAAACGTGTACACCACCGTGCTGCTGCGGAGACTCGTCTTGCTGCGATACAATCCGTCGTCGGTACCGAGCAGAAGGCGACCTTCCATGTCCGTATACGCGCAGTGTATGGATCGCCTGTTGTCTCCATCGGGAACGATGCGTTTCCAGGTCTCCCCCTTGTCACCTGACAGCAGCATTACGGCGCCAAGGCCTGTCACGGCGTAGAAGTCGCCCATGTCGAGCGTCACGATCTCCGGGCCAAAGAAGAAAATGTTGTCAATTGGTGTTCTCCTCCATGTCTTACCATTATCGATGCTGCGTCTGATACCTCCGGTTTCAAGCAGCAGAAGGTTGGAATCGTCTCCTCCGATCGCCCGTCCTCGCTCCGCGGTCGCAACGATTTCCCATTTTGTCTGGCCATCCTTCCTGAAGTACAGCGTGTCGTTTCTCCCCAGGACGAATATTCCACCGTGCGATGCTTTGATATCCGCACCCCACAGCATGGAGTCCGATTCCCACGAGATACCTCCGTCCGTGGAAATGTTGAGCGTTTTGCCATCGGTCATCACCACGGAGTCCTTGCCGCGCGCGAGGCGGTTGAAGTGAAAACCAAGCTGCTGCCACGACTGCCCGCTATCCCACGAGAGATCCAATGTCCTCGCGAAACCCCAACAATCAGTATGCATCACTTTATACGGGGTGTAGACAAGCCATGGCTTGGTGTGTTCGACACCGAGCAGGACGTGATCCTGCGCAACGGAGAAACCGTCGACGATGCCGCAGTAACCGGTTCCGGCGGATTCCCAACTCATACAGTCATCGTCGGACTGGAACAGACCGGCATCACCCGTACCTGCATATATCCTTCTGTCTCCGTCGTCAAAAATATGAAATACCGGTCGGCGCGTGCTACCGACGGGGCAGTCCACCCATGTAATCCCACGATCATGCGAGCGATACAGTCCACCATGCGTGGCGGCGAAAACGGTGCCGTCCGGGCACTGGCAGAAATCACTCACCGCGGCACGAATGCCGGTGGTGGCCTGCCACGTTCGACCGCTGTCCGCCGAGCGCATGATTGTTTCACTGTACCCGACACTGCCGCCAAGGAGATCATTGTTGTCGAGCAGAATGGCAATCGGCAGACGCTCCCTGACAGGTCCCGGCCCAACAACCTCGACGACTGATCCGTCACGGGAGACACGAATGAGTTCCGCCAGAAACTTCCCTTCGGATGTATCCCTCGCGACAACCAATACGCCTCCCGCGGGATCGCGATGCAACGATGAATACCGGGGGTGGAAGGTTTGGATACGACTCCATGACAGACCACCGTCGCCGCTCCGGAACAACCCCTGGTAGCACAGCGCGAAGAGAACAGAATCCGACAATACCTCGAGACTGTAGTCTGTGATGCATCGGTCGATTGGCGGTTCGGTTTGAAGTGTCGTCCATGTGATGCCATCGTCAGAGGATACATGCAGTCCGCCTCCGCCCTCGCTGTATATCTTCGTGCCGTGCGATCTGACGATTGCCTTTCCGAAATACCGGCTGCTGCTATCCGGAATCCTGGTCCAGTTGAGTCCCTCGTCACGCGACCGGAATATCACGCGGCGGAACATCCTGCCCTCGGTACTGAAGGCGTAGAGTGTGCCTCCCGGGGCAACGTGGATCGGCCAGATATTACCGTCGCTGAGTGATGTGCTCTGCCAGTTGTCCCCACCATCAGTCGAGCGCAGGATGCCGTTTCCCTCTGTCCCGGCGAAGATCACGCCATTTTCCGTGCTGGCGACGGACAGTATTCTTTCCCCGAGAGGACTCGCTATCTTTTCAAACTCCAACGACCGGATGAGAGAAGTCGTTGATTTGGAAATCTGCACCTGAGCCAGTGCTGGAGTCAATACACCCAGCAGCAGAATTACCATTCTGACGAAAACCATGATACCTCAATCTCGAAACGAAATACGGTTTCTCTCCGAAGCAGAATCTGTGAGTTCAAGCCACGATCGGATCAAACGCGAGGCACAAGCTGTTTGGAAGCTCGGCATGAGCATCACAGAACCTCGGATAGCTTCTTCCGGAATGTCCTTCCCGCATATTATACAGAATCGTTCGTTCAGAGTCCATAGCAGAACCTGAACATCAGGTAGCTGCTCTCAGCTTGGATACTGCCGCTCTTTCCGGTTTTCTGAAACCCTTTTCGTGCTCTTTATTCGTGTTTCAGTGATTTTGTGGTTTTTTCTTCTTTCAACTTTCAGACACGAAGGCACAAAGTACACCAGGACACACGGCATCGAATCGATCTACCTGCCCGGCAGTTCGGTGCCGCGATTCATGATCTCGATATAGCCCGCATAGCTGAACACGCGGTTGCGTTTTTGGGCGGTCAGTTCCTTCACAATGCCGAGCTGTTCCAGGTGACCGAGCGCCTTGTTGACCGTGGCCGGGGTGATACCTGTCTTCTCTGCCAGCGAGCCCGAGGTGGCGATGGGGTGCTCCATAAGCGCCCGGTGGACCTGCAGGGTGGAAGCCGCCGCCCGGCCGAGGCCGCTGATCCTGTCGCGATCCTGCTTCGACATGCTGAGAAGCTGCTGGGCGGTTTCCACCGCCTGGGTGGCGGTGACGATGACTGCCTCGGCAAAGAAGTCGAGCCAGGCTTCCCAGTCGCCGGTCAGGCGCACGTTGTCGAGCAGCTCGTAGTAGTACTGCCGGTGCGTCTTGAAGTAGAGGCTCAGGTACAGCATTGGCGCCCGCAACACCTCCTGTTCGCACAGCAGCAGCGTGATGAGCAGACGTCCCAGACGGCCGTTACCGTCGAGAAACGGGTGGATCGTCTCGAACTGCACATGCGCCAGCGCCGCTTTGAGCAGCACAGGGGTCGGCTCGGGCTGGTTGTGGAGGAAGAGCGCCAGTTTGCTCATGCACTCCGGCACCTCTTCGGCCGGTGGCGGAACGAAGGCCGCATTGCCAGGCCGGGTGCCGCCGATCCAGTTCTGGCTGCGCCGGAACTCGCCCGGAGTCTGATTGCTGCCCCGGCCTTTGGTCAGCAACACGCCGTGGATCTCCCGGAACAGCCGCAGCGACAGCGGCAGCCCTTCTGCCAACAGACACAGGCCGTGATCGAGGGCGGCGACATAGTTGCTGACCTCCCGCACATCATCCAGCGGTACACCCGGTTCCTGATCCAGCTCGAACAGCAGCAGGTCGGACAGCGACGACTGCGTCCCCTCGATCATGGAGGAAAGCACAGCTTCCTTGCGGACGTACATATAAAGGAACAGCGAGGTGTCCGGCAGCAGGGTCGAGACGCTGTCCAGCCGCCCGAGCGCCAGCAGTGCCCGGTCGAATTTGCTGCGCAGCTCCGGTGTCCAGTCGATGGGCGGACGCGGTGGCAGCGGTGCAGGCACGAAGGCCTGGACCTTCTCACCCACCGTCGATATGGTCACGTATCTGCCCTGGAGTTTTCGCTTCATCCTGCCTGCCTCGAACCTGAAATAAGATTCGCCTTTATTTTATTTTCTGTACACATCCTAAAATAAGGAGCCAGTGAGAAAAAATCAAGCGGATTTCCCGATTGGCCGTTTCGATTTCCACAGACGAGCGTTCGACGCTGATATGCACCAGTGACTTTGTGGTTCTTTCTCCTTTCAACTTTCAGACACAAAG
>JAGTUW010000242.1 GCA_018224345.1 Bacteroidota bacterium | reverse complement strand
CGATAACACGGCTGCGCCGACGGATGAAATGTTTGAGGTCGCGGGTCCAGAGACTGTATGTCGGAAGCAGCAGAGCCGTCATATCGTCACCAGTTCCTGTGTCAGGGGCTGCGCGGTCGTTACCGCACGGGCGGTAAAATAGTCCTCGAGTGTAGGCCGGCGTGCTTCGATATCGTTGATGCGTGCGTCCCGCTCATCGATAATCATGAGCACTTCCTGCAGCGACGTATTCCTGAGCAGGAGCGCATCCGCTGAGAGTGATACTGTGCGGATATCGCTTGCAGCATGTACACGCCGGGCGATCTCGTCAAGCTCCTTCCCTCGGATTATCACAACCGTGCGGCCGAATTCCTTAAGCAATTCCGCAGGCCGGGCGTCTGCGGCGACACGGCCTTCTTCGAGCAGAACGACGCGATCACATTGCGTTGCGACGTTGAAGTCGTGGGTAATGAGCAATGTCGTCAATGTACGTGCAGTCGTGACCTGCTGCAATGCCGCGAGGAAGCCGTCACGGGAGTGGAGGTCGAGGCCGGTGAACGGCTCATCAAGGACAAGCAGATCCGGTTCCGTAATCAGTGCCTTCGCCAGTTCCACACGCCGCTGGAAACCTCCCGACAATTCTTCGACCGGGGTATCCAGCCGATCATGCAAATCGAGGGTATCGAACAAGGGTTCAGGTAATTCCGCCCTTGTCAGGCGTCTGTTATAAAGCATGGCATGATGCGCGAGGTTTTCGAATACCGTCAGCGAGCTGTCCAGCGCGGGTGATTGAAAGACGACGCCCATGCGTGTGTTCCCATGCGGCTGTCCGTCCCGGCTGATACTGCCTTTCATTGGTGTGCACAATCCGGTGATGACTTTGAACAGCGTGCTTTTCCCGCTGCCGTTGGCACCGATCACGGCGGTCAGATCGCCATCAGCGGCATCGAAGGACACGCCCCGCAAAGCAAGGGTATCTCCGTTTTTCCGGGAGTGGTAGGTGTACGATATGTCGCGGATGCTCAGCATATGCGTATTACAATCCCAGCACGGTGAGCGCGAATATGAAAACAATGAAAAAGAACATGGGCGTGATCACGAAATACCGCAGTCGCTTGTTGTCAAATTTCAGATGCATAAAGATATAGGCGACCAGTACTGCCTTCGCAGTGGCGATAAGAACACCGACGACGATATTTGCGACATCACCGAAATGAATGGTCGTCACCGCAACTGTCAGCGCCGTCAGCACCATCAGCGCGAGAAATACCTTGAAGTAGGATTTCTGTATTTCCTGAAAACTCATTCCGCTCGCCATGCTGTTCTCCTTGTCGGTGCTAAAAAATCAGATACAACGTCGGGAAGAGGAAAATCCAGACCAGATCGACAAAATGCCAGTAAAGACCCAGGGCTTCCACGCGATGGTGCATTGATTGCGGATAGCCCTTGACGAGAGACTTCCCGAGCATCCAGACCATCGGGATGATGCCACCGATCACATGCAGCGCATGGAATCCTGTCATAGTGAAATAGGTCGCAAAGAATGTGTTTGTCCAGGGATAAATGTCCTGACTGAACTTCGAGGCGTATTCATAGGATTTGATTCCCAGAAAGGCGAATGCGCAGACTATGGTGATAGTCAGAAACAACCGGAATTTCGCTTCATTTCCGCGTTCAAGTGCCAGATGCGAAAGTGCCATGGTCAGACTGCTGCCGATGAGCACGGCCGTGTTGATCGTGGCAACGACTTTATCGAGCTGATGTGCGCTCGCGGTAAAGACCTCGATATTGAGATCACGCAACACAATGAAGGCACCGAAGAAGCCTGCAAAGAACATGATTTCCGATGCGAGGAAGACCCACATCCCCAGCTTCCCGTGGTAGATGCCGGTGTTGAATCTCGAAGTTGTGGTCGTGGCGGTAGACATGCGTCAGGCCTTGTCGATAAACATCAGTGTGATTAATGCGAGCAGGTAGAAATACGACGACAGCAGCACCCGGCGTGCATTACTGTTGCTGCGTTCGATAAAGAATCGGACCCCGGTGGCGACGAAGATCGTCCCCAGCACCAGGGCTCCTGCGAAATACACGACACCGGTAACCGAGAGCATCGTGAGCAGCAGGCTGAAAAGCAGCAGCAACAATGAGTATGTGACGATGTGCCGGGCGACGATCATTCCGGATCCGTCGAGAACAGTCAGCATGGGAAAACCACCGCGTTCGTAATCCCTGCGATACATCCATGCAAGGGAAAGAAAATGCGGCATCTGCCAGAGAAAGAGAATCATGAACAGCACCATCGCTTCGATACCGATCTGGCCGGACACAGTCGCGTACCCGCCCAGTGGAGGCAGGGCGCCCGGAATACCACCGAACAGTGTCGCCAACTGGGTCGAGCGCTTCATGGGCGTATAGACACCGAGATAGAGAAACACCGTCAGCGCCGCCAGAGCCGCGGTCAGCGGATGAGCGGCAAGCAGGATGCCCAGGCCCGCGACAGCGAGTATCACGCCATACCACGCGGCCGAAGAGCGACGAATAACCCCGGAGGGAATCGGACGAAACATCGTGCGCTTCATTTCTCTGTCATAGTTGTGTTCGATGACATGGTTGAGCACGCAGCTGCCGGCGGAGACCAGAGCCGTGCCGACGATGGTCAGCATGAACAGCAGGGCGTAATCGAGTGTGAGAAAATCCCGTGGCAATGCCAGATAGAATCCTGCAGCGGCACTGATGACCACCATGAGGGTGATTCCCGGTTTGGTCAGCTCATACCAGGCGGCAAGGGCGTGACGCGTCGATCGCGTATCACCCTGCATTGATAGTATCGTACTGTTACTCTTGCTCATACCTGCCGTCCAACTCCGGTATCGTTCCTGTTGTAATGTTCATAATCCAGTTCACACTCTTATTCCCTCGACCTGCATCGTTTCCTGCGGTTGCTCCTCTCCCGTGAAGCGATACCAGTGCACGGCCCGCACATAGGTAAGGAAAACCAGCGTGAACGTGAGCGTCCCGCCTGTGACATGCAGTGTATTCGGGACAATGGCTTCGCGTGTCCAGATAACGATTGCCCCGAGAATAAATTGCACGGTAACCATGAGCATGGCCATCAAGGCCGGCGTGCGCAACACCTCCAATTCCTTTCTGCGGAGGATCTTTATTCCCTGTGTAAATATCAGTGCAGAGAGTATCACCGCTCCGATGCGATGCGCATAATGAACAGCGATACCGAAACTCGTAAAGTCCGGAATCAGCTTGCCGTTGTTGAGGGGGAAGTCCGATATCGCCATACCGCTGTAGGTGTGTCGCGTGATGGCCCCGAGCAGAATTTGTACGAATGTGAAAAGCACAGTTGCGAGGAGCAATCTGCGTATCTGTGGATCGACGTCGACCGGCGTGGGCAGTTTGACCTGTCGCCAGCCACGCGCGGTTGCGGCAGCGATGAGCATGGTCGCAATCAGGAACGCCTGGGCAAGCATGGCATGACCCACGGATACAGAAGTCGGCAAACGCATCAGCACCGTAATTCCTCCGAGCACCCCCTGCACAATGACGGCGAACAACGCCAGTGAGGTGAGCGTGCGCATCCATCTGCGGTCGTCATAGATCCACACCATGACGGTGACGATGATCATCAGCACGCCTATTCCTGTGGCCAGGAGGCGGTGGCCGTGTTCGTAGAAGATGCCGCCGGTCCACTGCGCGACGGGAAAGGTGAACATGTTCTGTCCGTACGTCGTAGGCCAGTCGGGAACGGAAAGTCCTGCTCCTGCACTGTGTACCAACCCGCCCTTGGCGATGAGCAACACGGTACCCACGGCCAGTATCGTGGCGATGCGATGGAGCCAGCGTCGTGCGGTCTGCGATGTGCTTCGAATCTTCATGACTAGTCCTGTCTCTTCTGTGCGAGGTGCCTGGTTTTTCTAAGGTTCGCTTTTCTGTTGCGCGCGTCGTTGTTCGTGTCGTGTCCATTGCGCCGCAAGTTCCTCGGGGGAAACATTCTGCGGCAGATAGTCCTGCACGGATTCGGGTGACGAGAATTCGTACGGCCCGCGATACACTCTCACTTCCTTGTCGAAATTTCCATGCGGGGGAGGTGACGGGGCTTGCCATTCCAGTGAATTGGCGCGCCAGGGATTGCGTTTGGCCTTCTTCCCGTAAAACCAGCTGTATGCGAAATTAAACACCAGTATAAACTGTACGAAGCCGAGTATCATGGCATTGATCGTGATAAACTCATTCATCGGCTGAAAGGGCTTGAGAAAATCGTAGACAGTGGGATCATAGATGCGGCGCATCATCCCCCCGACACCGAGAATATGCATGGGAAAGAACGTGCCATTGAAGGTGATGAAGGTCATCCAGAAATGCCATTTTCCAAGCCGTTCGTTGTACATGCGCCCGCTCATTTTCGGGAACCAGTAATAGAGGCCGGCAAACACGGCAAAAAGACTGCCACCGAACAGTACATAGTGAATATGTCCGACAATAAAGTAGGTGTCATGAATGAACACGTCCACGGGCGTTGAAGCCATGAAAATGCCGCTGAGTCCTCCGATAACGAACATGGAGACAAACGCGACGGCGTTGAGCATCGGTGTGGTGAATTCCATTTGTCCACGCCACATCGTGCCGAGCCAGTTGAAGGTTTTAATTGCCGAAGGCACGGCGATGACCATGGTGCTGACCATAAAGGTCGTGCCGAGCAGTGGATTCATTCCGGATTGGAACATATGATGTCCCCAGACGAGAATACCGAGAAAGGCAATCGCAATGATGGCGAAGACCATGGCCATATAGCCATAGAGCGGCTTGCGTGAGAAGGTGGCAAGTACATCGGAGACCACGCCCATGCCGGGCAGAATCATGATGTACACAGCAGGATGAGAATAGAACCAGAACAGATGCTGCCACAACAGCGGTTGTCCCCCACCGGCTGTGCGGGACATGTCGCGGCCGGTGACAGTCAGATTTTCCGGCATGAAGAAACTGGTCTGCAGGAAGTTATCCATGAACAGCATCGACAATGCGGCAGCGAGCACCGGAGTTCCGATGATGATAATGATAGCGGTGATGAAGACGGACCAGACTGTCATCGGAAGATCAAACATCTTCATTCCGGGCGCTCGCATGTTCAGCACAGTGGTGATGTAATTGACGGCACCGAGTATGGAGGAAAAACCGATGAGAAACAGTGCGACAATCCAGAGCGTCTGACCCAGCGAAGCGATGACGCTCAACGGGGCATAGCCTGTCCAGCCAGCGGCCGCCATCCCTCCTTCCACAAAAAAGCCGGCCATCATGATAATACTGGCGAGGGGAAAGAGCCAGAATGACACCATGTTGAGAACGGGAAACGCCATGTCGTCGGCCCCGATCATTAACGGAATAGCGAAATTTCCGAAGGTACCGACGAGCAGCGGAATAATGACGGCGAAAATCATGATCGTACCGTGCATGGTCAGCAGCTGCGTGTACCACTCTGCTGTTACCGCGCCATCCGCATTGACCCAGGTGGACGGCAGCATCGTGCCGATCACGGGTATAGGTTCGCCCGGATAGGCAAGCTGCCAACGGATGAACAGTGCGAACGCACCACCGATGAAGAGGAAGATGATCGCCGTGATCATGAACTGCTTGGCGATCATCTTGTGATCGGTCGAGAAGATGTAACGACGGATGAAAGACTCGCTGTGCGTGTGCCCTTCTCCGTGCTCATGCCGTACTGTATTGACTGCTGCTTCCATGGACTACGATTGCACTTACTCTGTGGGTGATTGTCTGTCGTCGGGCTGTGCGGCAAGAGTCGCATTGTCAGGGGCCGCGCCGGCGGCTGCGATGGAGGCGCGAACATTCTCGTGTTGCTCATCGATCCACTGGTCGAATTCATTCTGCGAATGCACATCCAGTACGGCTCGCATCAGATAGTGACCGCTGCCGCACAATTCGGCGCAGGCGATCTCGTATTCACCCGTCTTGACGGAGTTGAACCAGACATCGATCCACTGGCCCGGTACGGCATCCTGCTTGACACGCATATTGGGCAGAAAAAAGCTATGGATGACATCCATCGACGAGAGTCGTACAAGGACGGTCTTGTTGACAGGAATGTGCATGCTGTTGACGGTGAGCAGATCGTCCCTGCCGGCAGGGTCGTCGGGATCGATACCGAAAGGATTCGTCGTACTGATGAAACGAATATGTTTGCGTCCAAAGACACCGTCGGAACCCGGGTAGCGAAAATGCCAGAGATACTGTTGTCCCATCACTTCGACGACAAGGTCGGGATTGGGTGTTTTCTCCGAATACCTGATGTCCTGCCAGACACGGTCGCTGTAAAGGGCCAGGAAGAGAAAGAGCGCAAGCGGCAGTGCCGTCCAGGAGACTTCCAGCAGATTATACCCGTGATAATGGTACGCCTTGTCGCCCTTTCGTTTACGGCGATACCGGATGATAAAAGCAACATAGATCACGTTGACAAGGATAAATATCGCGACGGAGATATAATAGATCACATGAAAAAGGTGATCTACGCCTTCGCCAAAGGTCGAAACATTTTCCGGAAGCCAGTCAAGCATTGCGTTATTGCCTCATCACTGATGCATACGGTGTACACGATTTCATAGGGACGATTTCAATTCGGCTTCCGTGTATGCGCCGACCTTCGCCCGGGTCGCCTCTCGCTGCGCTTTTACATCCTCAGCCGTAATTTCCGATGCGTCGTTTCCCCAGTTCGTCCGCACATAGTTAACCACATCAGCAATCTCCTGATCCGACAGATCATTTTTCCAGGGCTGCATCACACCGTTGTAGCTGATGCCGTCACGTTCTATCGGACCGTTGAACCCGTGCAGCACGATACGTATCGGCAATGCGGGGTCACCGACGACAAGAGAAGAACCAACGAGATTGGGGTACACCTTGGGAATGCCCTGTCCGTTCATCTGATGACAGACGGCACATTTGGCATTGTACACGGAAGCTCCCGGCCCTCCGGTCCCTGCGGCAATCGCCGCTATGTCCGAGGCACTCCCTTCCGGATCCTTCCACTCCGGTGGCGCTTCGTCTCCGACGAATGCGTAACATCCGGTGAAAAGCACCAGGCCGGTGAGTGTGAGGAGATAGGTGCTGCTATTTTTAACGAGTCCTGATACAAATTGCATCAGACATGATGAGACGTCGTCACATGTGCTCATGAGTTATCAAAACATATTGTGCGTGCGAACAACGAATGTTCATTGAATATTAAAACAAGATATGGCGTATCCGCATTCCTGTCAAGGGCTAATAAAATATTTCGTCGATTTTTTCTTTTTTTCTGTTTTCACCGGGATGAGGGTGTCGGGCAGGTCCGCCCTGGCCTTTCCGTCTTTGCGGATCATCGTCGGCAACGCATACGCTGTGGACGCGGAGAATACCCCATCCCCTGAGGGAATAATAATTGAAAAAACTTCACCATGAGAAATCCAGGACCCCGAAGCAGATCAATCCCCGCATTGTGTCCCGTGACCGGAGAAGTATATGTCAGCTCCGGCGGCTTGCCTGATGCCTCCGGCGGCTCGACAGATGTCTCCGGCGGCCAGCCTGATGCCTCCGGCGGCTTGACAGATGTCTCCGGCGGCTTAACCGATGCGTCTGATGGATTTGAGATCACCCTGCAGTGTGAGCACATGTTCCTCCACGACGAGATCCTCGCGACCCGAGAGGGCCAGCGCCTGGACGGTGATCATCGAGAGTCCCTGGCAACAGGGTACTTCCATGATGACGACGATGGCCTTGGGAATACTTGCATCCCGCAGGATCGCTCCGAGCTTTTCGGCATAGGGCGCGGTGTTGTCGAGTTTCGGACAGGCGACGACCACCGAGCGATTCCGCAGGTAACGTTGATGCACTTCCGCAGAAGCGATCGGTCCACAGGTGCTCATGATCACCATCTCGCGATCGCGGAAGAACGGCGCGCCCGGCTGCACCAGATGCAGTTGCACCGGCCATTGTCCGAGTTCCGACGGAAGCAGCACCTGCTGCCCTTCACTCCACGGAGAAGCGTTCCCCTCCGCGGGATCCTGCTGCGGGGAAGACGCTTCCCTGTGATCCTGCAGCATCGTGTCGCGCGCCCGGACTGCCGTGGCATCCGCACTCGCGGTGACGGCGCTGTGTTGCAGAATCGGAATATCTACCCCGTGTCGCAACTCCCGCTGCATCGATCCGGGACAGCCTCCTGAAATGTGTGGTCCATCGCTCGCTGCCCCCCGCGGTTCTTCTGCTTCATGCCTGTGCTGGGCTTCGATATAACGTTGCACCGCTTCCGGTCCCTCCGTCCTCAACAGGTGTTCACGCGTGGCTGCATCGTCAAAAGCGACTGCCGGACGCCGGATGACTTTCAATGCGCCACTGTGACACACAGCGACACAATCGCCGAAGCCGTCACAGAAATCCTCCCGTACCAGCTTCGCCTTGCCATTGACAATGCGAATGGCTCCCTCCGCACAGCCAATCACACAATCGCCGCAACCGTCACAGAGTTCCTCGTTTATTTCAATGATATCGCGTGTCATCGTCACTCCTGCTGCTTCAAGACAATGTTTATCAACAAAATAAGGAATATGCGAGGTGAAAACCTTGACCGGGATCAACTCTCCGCCCATTGCAGGACGGACCGGTATCCACAATCACGAGGGGACTCACTGGATTACCGTCGTTGCGCGACGGCGTCACCCTGTCGATTTCCCTGGACATTGGTGAAAATAATCCTGATTATTTTTATGCGGATATTATAATCTCCATTCCCGACGGCGACTTCTTCATGGATCGATCCTATCGCCGGTATGCCTGATTGCGGCAGTGTTTTTCCTCTCTCCGGAGGGGAGTGTGCCGTTCATATAGACAATGCACAGGAGGTCACTCATGATGTATCCCGGGAAACTGTCTGCGCTGTTGATTCTCGTCATGGGGCTTCCGCTGAATATGCGTGCGCAAACGGAGCACGCAGCGGGGAACTCATCCTCGGCGCGACGGGCACAGAACGCCTCGGTGTATTCACAGGCGAACTGCCCGCAGGTAGTTTTCTCCTGCTGCTGCAGACCGGAGGCCGAAGTGTTTCACGAATGTTTGCTATAACACCGTAGGAGAGCGCTACCCGAGATATTGTCCCGCAACAAGGAGACCCAGCAAAGCAAAATATGGCACGGCCACTTTCGGATTACACATGATCGGGCAGGTCCCGGTGATGCGGCTCATGTTCCTGCTGATGACAAGTCCGAGTGCACCACCAGCCACGGCACCAATGATGGATGCGAGAATCATGCGACGACCTCGTCAACGACTTCGATCAGGGTTTTTTCCACATCCATCGGGAGCGAACCGAGATCGGCATCGGGGAGCACTTCGGAAATAAGGCTTGGCCGCATGAGTGTGATCCTTGTCGCATCCCCCTCAGGATACACGACGATACGGCAAGGCAGCATCATGCCGATCGGTGCGTACGCGTTGATCGCCTCATAGGCAAATCCGGAATTACATACTTCAAGAATGCTGTAGGGAGGGATCTCGAATCCCTTTTCCGCCAGTGTGGCCTGGACATCATGTATGTACAGCGTGCGGAAGTTTCTCTTCATTGCGGCTTCCTCCACTTCCTTGACAACGGTCTCGAAGGGCTTGCTGGTCGTTTTGCTGTAATCGGGTGTCATTTGCATCTCTCCTTGTCATGCTGTTCTCTGTACTGTGGGTGTCGTCACTGTTCCGGAAGCCGCGATAATGATCAGGAGCGGATACGCCTGATATTCGCCGGCCTGCCGGACACAATCTGTCCATTCGCTTGTACGATGCGCGGAGGCAGGGATGGGTTCAGGATTACTCTTCGATACCGAGAGTTTCGAGGAGAATGCGTCGGGCATCCGGAGAAAAACGTGGAGAAGATGCCCTGTACAGTCCGATCATTTTCTCGAGAGAATCACAGTAGTTGCTGCAATCCGGACATTTCTCGAGATGCCGTTGCAGTTCGCGGCAGCGTTCGGAGTCTTCATCCTCGCCGAACTGGTCGCAGATGTAATCCATGACTTCCTGGCAGGAATGGAAATATTTGGTTTTGTCGCTCATGATGCCTGTTCGTTGAACACTGGTGCCAGTTCATTGCGGAGAAAATTTCTGGCACGGTGGAGACGTGATTTCACTGCCGGGACACTCAGATTTGTGATACTGGCCACTTCCTCAGTCGAAAGACCTTCAATGTCGCGAAGGACAAAGACCACCTTGTAATCCGGCGCCAATCGATCGATAGCCGCATCGAGATGCGTCTTGAGATCCGCGCGCTCCACCGCCGCTCCCGGGTCGTGGTCCCAATGCTCCACAGGGATTTCCGGAACGGCATGATCTTCGTCATCGAATGAGACCGTGCGCCGGGTTTTTTCACTGCGAGCGAGCATCAGGCAATGATTGGAGACGATGGTGTACAACCAGGTGGAAAACTTTGATCGACTGTCGAATTGATTCAGCTTTCTGAGTATGCTCAGAAAGGTCTCCTGCGTCGCGTGCTAGGCGCGATCCTGGTCACGGCAGATGGAATAGGAGAAGCGGAAGATCACGGGAGCATATGTATCAACCAGCCGACTGATTGCGTTGGTGTCGCCTTTCTTCGCTTTTTCGATGATCTGCGCTTCTTCTTCGTTGCTCATAGTGTGATGCGTTTCCTTTCAGGATGATTCACCCAATCCTGAAAAATAACAATTTCACCGATGGGATTCATACCGGAAATACATCCCCCATCCCCCTCGCTACGACGGTATCATCGTTCAGAGGCACCAGGCACACGAAGACACAAACAAGCTTCAGGGTCGCTATGTATTGAATTATTGCGCCTCGAAAAAACCTTGTGTGCCTTTGTGTTCTTCGTGTCTTTGTGACCTGAAGCAACAGCCCGCTGCTCAGGTTTCAAGCAACCATGTGTGATCACGCAGCCATTTTTCATGTACATGATGATCAGGACAGTACTGCTCAACGATCTTCCAGAAACGCGCGGAGTGATTCAGTTCACGGAGATGCGCCAATTCATGAATGATCACATAGTCGAGAACGGCCGGAGGCGCATGCAGCAGTCGCATGTTCAGACTGATATTGCCCGCAGCGCTGCAACTTCCCCATTTACTCCGCTGTGCGCGCACACTGATCCTGCCCGGTGTGACTTCCATGCGCGCTGCCTGCAGGACAACACGCCGGGGCAACTCGATATGCGCCCAGTTCCGCAGCCAGCGGTGAAACAGATCGGCAATAACAGTTTCGTTCTGGCACAGCGAAGGCGGCAGGGAGATCAGCAGATCACTGTCCTGCAGCATGATACTGCCTGTATTCAGCTCCCGGGGAATGATACGGAGAGATTTCCATTCGCCCAGGACAAGCACGCGCTCTCCGCCGGCATAGCGCCATCGTGGTTGCCTCTGTTCCATTTCATTGAAATGGCGCAGGCGCTCCAATATCCATGTCCCTTTTTCCCGCACCATGGCATGCAGGTCACGTTCCGGTACTCCACGTGGACCGGAAATACGAACACCATTTTTCCCCGAAACTGTCAGTCGTATATGGCGATTACGACGGGTTTTGAGAACCCGATACTCGATATCCGTTCCCTGCACACGAATACGGGGCATGTATGATCCTGATGAATTCCTGGTATAAAAAACGTCCCCCCGTCACCGACCGTGTCTGTCCTCCCCTCCGTGCAAGTAGTGAGGTAAGTGATTTACACGGTCCTTTTTCAATGTGACGGCGGGAACGAATGGGAGGAGAGGACATTCTACTTCGCCAACATCATTTTCCTCGTCATCACGCGATCCTGCACACGCAGTCGATAGAGATACATACCGCTGGGGAGACCCGTCGCATCAAACATACTCTGATGTGTGCCCGCACGCAACACGCCTTCGTGCAGACGCGCAAGCTCCCGGCCATACATATCGAGCACCGTCAGCGTTCCTTCGACGCCGTCGAATGAGGGCGGGATCTGCCATTCAATAACAGTGACCGGATTAAATGGGTTTGGTGTGTTGCGGAGTGTCAGTGCATCTGTTCCGTCAAGAGGTACAATACAGTCACCGGAAATGGTCATGAATCCACTCTTCAGGCTCGCGACAATACCTGGTTCGAGGCGGAACCAGTCGCCTTCAAAATTGAGATTACTCTGAAACACCCCGAAACTGCCCTGGTATCCACCGAGTTGCAGCAGACGGCATCGAAGCAGCAGCAACACACCGCTTTCGAGCAGGGGAGTATCTCCCGTCAGCCGCAGGCGAATGATGCCCTCTTCCGGATGATCGACAACGATGGCGGGCCATCCGTCCGTGAGGGTCCCCCGTTGCTCGATCTCATTGATTTCCAGCAACTGCGTATCGTAGGAGACGGCGATGGTCATGTCCCGGAGTGGTAGTGCAAGCTGATTCAATAGTTGAATGGGAACATCAACAGTCTGCCCCATCATGCCGACATTATTGTCGGGGATACTCATTTGTATATAATCGTAGGGCTCCTCGACCTGGACACAGGTAACACATTCGAGTGTTTCCAGACCCGGAACGGTGACCATAACCTTGAAACAGGGGTCTGGTGACCCGGCCGCCATGACACGGACATTCCATGTGACGGCGACTGTCTCCCCGGGCAGGACGTGGGAAGGAATATCCTTCACTGGCTGTTCGCCGTTTTCCAGGGTGAACCCTTCGGGCAGCAGCAAAGTCGCCCGCGCAGACTCGATCAGCAACGTGCCTGTGTTTCTGAGTTGCAGCACGAGAGAGAACGGCGATGGTTGCCAGCCGTTGCCGCGTCCCTGATAAGGTATAAAATTCGGAGCTGTGCAGGTTAATTCCGCTGCGAGAGTGTCGTTGACCGGTGGATGATAGAGCAGCGTCACCGGTTCGCAATTCCTTGCGACGGCGCCATCGGCTTCCACCCGAATGGCCGAGCGGGCTATCGTGGTCGCTGGTTGCGGCGCTCCGCGGAGAGACCAGCTCACCCGCGTCTGCTGTCCGGGAGGAAGATCGGCATCCAGGGTCTTCGTCAGTGTCTCTCCAGCTTCGAGCGCCAGTTGAGCTGCGGGTGTCAACGTCGCCCGTACATTGGTCAGTGAGGTCGACCCCGTGTTGATGATATCGACATGTATCATGAACGGAGCGGGCGTATAAGAAGACGTCGCCCGGTCATAAATCAACGAATCCGGCGCGGTGCAGGAGATGATGAAGTCCGTGGGAAGCTGCGGTGGAGGGGCAATGATGAGTGTACGACTGCAGCGCTGCGTCACACCCAGTCCCACCGCATCGACACGGATATCACTTGCCCGGTACACGGTGGCCGTATCGCGAAGCACCAGAAGTCGCCACGCAACCCTCCGCGTCCCTGCGGGCAACAGATCATGGACGATTTTCTCGTCTGTTTCTCCGTTTGCGAGGATGACTCCGGAGGGAAGCACGATAGTGCAGCGTACGGAATCGAGGGAGACCGCCGTAGGATTCGTCAGGGTCGCTTCGAACAGTACCTCGTCATATTCACCGGTTTCGGCATCTACGCGCACGGTATCCGGCGCAATCGCACAGTCCAGTGTATATGCGGCATGATCCGAGGGAGGGATACGCACACTGGTACAACAGGTTGTCGGTGGAACATGGCGTGCTTCCGCGATGAAACAGACATCCACGCTGTCAAGCACGGCGCCACGTGTCAGTGAAAAACGCCAGGGGAACAGCTGCACTTCGCTCCCCGGCTCCAGTACGGCCACGGTCTGCTCCAGATCCTGATCCGCAGGATCGAGACGGAGTTTACTCGGGAACTGTACACGCACCTTCACATCATAGGCAGTGGCGTCCCCGGTGTTCATCAAACCGGCGGCAACGATCACTGTATCGTTATCGACGGCTTCACGAACGACAAGGCAGGTAAGATCGAGGTTTGCCAGCCGGGTGGCGGGGATGAAGACGGGGATGTCACACGGCGCCGTTTGCTGCATGGTTTTGCCCCGAGCCTTCACCTGAACACGAATCGTGTCGATTCGCGCCTCGGACCTGGGTATCGCATGGAGCATCCATTGCGCGACACCACTCTGCCCTACTGCGAGGGAGGAAGGATCGAGGAGCTTGGCAGCCGTTTCACCCTGTGCCAGAAGAATACCCGGAGGAGGCAGAAACTCGGCAACGACGGAGTCGGCAGTGGCAGTACCGATATTCGTCGCTGAGAGCTCGATCCTGAACGGATCGGGTTGATACATATTCAGCCCGTCGGCGAAGGTCAGGGAATCCGGTCCACTGCAACTCAGATCGAGCACCGGACCACGCACCGCCTCGATATACACCGGAATCATGCAGGTAACAGCGCCGCCGTTTTCCGCATAGACGGTCACGCGAATTGTATCGTAACGTGACACGCTGCGGTCAAGAATGCGGATGCGGAAACTTGTCGTGACCTCGTCGCCCGCTCCGAGCGAGTCGGCAATCAGCTTCAACGCCTGATCACCCGCGTCGATGGAAAAATCTTCCCCTTGCAGCAATGCGGCGTACACCTGTTTCCCGGGGGTATTCCCGGTGTTCTGGACAGTGAGATTGAGTTCCATCGGATTCGGAACATAGCTGCCATTGATATACCGGATCGTATCGCGTCCGGAAAGCGCGCACTGCAAACCCGGAATAGCGTTGACCATTTCAATGTCGAGTGATGTACAGCATTCTGCGCCGGGATAATTCTCCGCGGTGATGACCACGCAGATCTCCGCCGGTAACGACGGATATCCATCGGCCAGCACTACCCAGTTTATGGTCGCGCTTTCGCCCGGCGGAATAACCCCGCTGTTCGGAAAGTCTTTCGTCGTAAAGTCGCCTGCATCCACATTCACAAAATCCGGCAGACGAACGCGCCCACGCGTATTCGTCATCGGTATAGTGGAAATGTTGTGGACCGTCGTCGTGATCAGGAGGCGCGGAGGGTCGTACTCCCCTGTCCCGTCATCGTAAACCATGATGCGTGTCTCGTCACAGAATAATTGTGCCCGGACAGGTGCCGCAGTGATGAACACATCCTGACAGCATTCGACGGTATCTGTACCCGCAGCGACTTTGATACAGAAGCGCAACAGTTCGGAGGTCGGGCGTTCGAGCGGGCGCACCCACCAGATCACGGTCCCCACATCCTCTTTTCCGAAGGGGGATGGTGTCACAAACGTGTTCTGTGGCGACTCGGGCTCAAGCACGAAACCGGGGGGAACGTGTATCCACGCTTCAATTTCTTCCGCACTCAATTCGCTGCTGTTCCGCACCTCCACTCTCACCGGGAAACGCTCGGGCGAATATCGGCCCAGACTGTCTATCCATTCGACATGATCAGGCATGGAACAGGTCGTTTCCAGCAGCGTCTGTGCGGCTTCGACAATAATGGTACGGCAGCAGGTGGTTGTCAGGCCGCTGTCTGCCTGCACTTCCAGGCAGAGTTCGTAGATTTTTTTCTCCTTGTCGGGAAGGACACGCAACGTGAACTCGGTATAGCCGAGTGCCCCGGGAGGCAGCGGGTTTTCCGGCAACATGACGAAATCTGCGGCAGAGAGGAGTTCCATTCCATCCGGGACACGCAATTGCACGCGTGCATTCTCAACCATCGTTGTACCGGTATTTCGTACGGTGACCCCGATGGTCACTTCGTCATCGACAAAACGACCGTTCTCCGCATCCCATTCCACGTTGAGTGAATCCCCACATAGCAGACCCAGCTCCGGCCGCTTGAGAATCGCCAGTCTGTTGTTGCGCACCAGAAGACGCATGCAATCCTGCGTCCTTTTATCCAGGAAAAAGACGGGGTAGACAAAGCTTGTATCCTCTGATACGGAGGGAGTCGTGTAACGGATCTTCAGCAAGGGCGTCGGACCACTGACGAACACCGGTCCCGTCGCTTCAACGAACAAGGTGTCAGCTGCAATGGAATAATCAATCTGCATGGATTCCCCGAGCATCCCCTCGGTGACGATGCCGGCAAAGCGCAGCGGTGGTTGTTCCAGTACTTTGAAACGAATGTTGTTCAGTGTGCCGCCCCCACCTTCGGTATCGAGCATGACAGGAAGATGGAGGTCACCATTTTCGTATGCATACGTTGAATCAAAGGACACTTTGAAAGCGGGGAGATTCGGGTCAATCGGGACGCGGAATCCCACGTGCATCGTATCGGCAAGACCACAGGCCTCGGCGATGACGGTCAGCTCGCGCCAGGATCCATCAGCACAATCCGAATAATAGAGCATGTCGCAGTCATTCGCCCCGTTCGAGACGAGCGAAGCCATCGCATTGAATGCAGGGATGATATCTTCGGGATGTTCCAGGCCGATGAACCGTCCCCCGGTGGAGTCTGCGAGCATGCGCATATACCCGAGTTCCACCTCATTGAGTTCATAGGCGACACCGATGGAGTAGATGGGTATGTTCAATGTGCGCGCATGTGCAATGACATCGGGAAGGGAAGCAAAGCTGTTGTTGTCCCCTCCGTCGGAAAACACAACCACACCCTTGATCTGGTTGCTTCCATTCTGTGCTACTTCATTGAGTGCCTCGATGATCGCGTCGTAAAGAGTTGTCAACCCATAGGGATAGACCTGATCAATGGCATCGAACAACGCTGGAATGTTCGTTGTCATTCCGACATGGCGGACGACATTGTCACCGAAGCTGAAAATTGCGCCTTCATCCAGAGCATTGCCGTGGTCGCGAAAAAGTTCGACGAAACGTTTTGCTCCAGCCTTCATGCGGAAAAAGCTCGTCCCTGCGACCGAACCGCTGCGATCCAGCACCAGCGCCACCGAAATGGCCTCGGTCTGTGTCGGACAATTGAACGACACCATTGAGCGAGGAAAACCGTTTTCGAGAATGCGCACGGTGACAGGATTGATATCAGTCGATTGCTGTCCCGCACAGAATGCCCGGACTTTCACATGCACTGCGGGGAAGTTATCCGTATTCACATGGAGAATACGAATTTCATTCCACGGCTGTGCCTGGAGAAGTGGGGAAAGAACTATGAATGCAAATAAAAAGAGTGGAAGCAATCGCCTCATATCCAACTCCAACTGATACCAACAATGTACGCCGAATCAGGGAATCAGCGACAACACGCGGGCCTGGTTACGAATATTTTGTTGCTCCTGCGTACGTCTGTCTGATGACAGCCAGCGTCCGCAGGCGGTGCTGGGCTCTCTGCGGCTAATCAGGACATTGGGGCTACTTCTGCCCACGGAACGATGGCATCCCTGTCAAAATACGAAAAAATCTTTGTCGATAGGGGGAAATCCTCATCCCCAAATTCAAATGCCTTGAGTGCATTGCTCCGAAGCATGGACAGGTCCGCGACCGTGGAACTATAAAGGCGGCACAACACATCGTCCTCCTCTACGCGGTCGCCGCATTTCCGGGCCAGTACGATTCCGGCAGTGGGATCAACGTCATCGGTGACCCGTGATCGTCCCGCACCGAGTTCCACCGCCAACCTTCCAAGGCGCAGCGCATCGACGGATCGCAGCACGCCGCTGCGGGGAGCGCGTAATTCAACGATAGAGTTTGCATTCGGATAACGCAACGTGTCCTCAATCACGGCAGTATCCCCTCCCTGCGCAGAGACAAGCTGGACAAATCGCTCGAACGCCAATCCTTTCCGGACAACTTCGCGCGCGACAGTGATTCCTTCTCCGATACTCGCGGCCTTGCGTCCGAGATAAATCATCAATCCAGCCAATGCATAGGTCACTTCCATGAGATCTCGTGTTTCCCGACCACGGAGACAATCGACGACCTCTACCACCTCCAGCCAGTTCCCGATGGCCAAACCGAGTGGCTCGTCCATATCCGTTATCAGTCCTACCGCGGGAAGCGCAAACTCCTCTCCGACAGCCATCAGCAGCATGGCCAGTTCCTCCGCCTGCGATCGATCACGCATGAACGCACCGCGGCCGCTCTTGATATCCAGCACAAGAGCCTGAGCGCCTCCCGCGATCTTTTTGCTCATGATGCTTGCAGCGATGAGCGGGAGTATTTCCACTGTTGCAGTGACGTCCCGCAACGCGTAGATGCGACGATCGAGAGGGACCAGGCTCTCACTTTGTCCGGCCATCACCATGCCGGTGTCACTGAGAATACGAAGTATTTCGGAAGGGGAGAGTTGCGTACGAAAGCCCGGAATGCTCTCCAATTTGTCAAGCGTCCCTCCGGTATGCGCCAATCCACGACCTGATATCATCGGGACACGGACTCCCGCAGCGGCGACGATGGGGACGAGCAGCAACGAGGTCTTGTCTCCGACTCCCCCTGTGGAATGTTTATCGACACTCACACCGGGAATGGCAGAAAGATCCACGCGGCCACCTGAACGGATATATATATCCGTTATTGTATGTGTTTCATACATCGTAAGTGGTCTGAACGCAGAGGCCATGAGAAAGGCCGTCATATGATAGTCGGTGATTTCGTTTTCAAGATACGCACGGAAGAATCCCTCGAGTTCCTCCCGGGTCAGTTCCACTCCGTCCCTGCGTTTTCGGATGATTTCCTGTGGCGACATGCGGACACCGTAGCGCGATAAGAGAAAAGGGTTCGCCACGCGGCGAACCCAGTGTCATAGAGAATTCAAGAGGACATCGAAGTTCCGGATCAGCGGACGAGTTCTTTTTCCAGTTCGACACGGAAGCGTTCGATGGTAAATTTCACGGGCCACGCGGCGGCGTCACCAAGAGCGCAGACGGTATTTCCTTCAATATTATTTGCCACGGAATGCAGGAGGTCCAGGTCTTTCGAACTACCCTCTCCTGCGAGCAGACGATTGAATACTTTGAGCATCCAGCCGGTCCCTTCGCGGCAGGGAGTACACTGTCCACAGGATTCTACTTTGTAGAAATGCGTGATACGGGTAAGAACGCGAAGCAGATTGGTATCCTCGTCCATGACGATGATTCCTGCGGTGCCGATAGCGGAACCGATATCCTTGAGGGAATCGGCATCCATATGCACGCCGTCGAGTTGATCGCCGCGAAGCGGGGGCATTGATGACCCACCCGGGATGACCATTTTGATTTTTTTCCCTCCGGGGATGCCGCCCGCCACATCATGGATCAGTTCAGTGAGCAGCATGCCGGTCGGTAACTCGTACACACCGGGTTTATTGACATGTCCGGAAATCCCATACAGCAGCGGTCCAGGATGCGTTTCCGCGCCAATTTCCTTAAACCAGTCGGCCCCCTTCTCCATGATAACGGGGATATTGGTTATGGTTTCGACATTATTGATGGTTGTCGGACAACCCCAGAGGCCGATCTGCGCCGGGAACGGCGGTTTGACGCGGGGATAGGGACGGTGACCCTCGATGGAGTTCATCAGCGAACTTTCCTCGCCGCAGATATAGGCGCCGGCGCCGCGATGCACATAAATCTCAACGGAATAATCGGTGCCGAAGGTCTCTTTCATTTTCTCACCGACATAGCCACGGGCGTAGGCCTCGGCGATCGCTTTCTCGACCATGCGTGTCCAGCTTTCATATTCCCCGCGTATGTAGATATAGGCCGTCTTTATACGAAGCGCATATCCGCTTATAAGTATCCCCTCGATCATCTGGTGAGGATTGAACTCAAAAATCTGACGATCCTTGAAGGAACCGGGTTCGGCTTCGTCACCGTTGACGCAGAGATAACTTGGTTTTTCTCCCTCCTGCGGCATGAAGGACCATTTCAGGCCGGTGGGGAATGCGGCGCCGCCGCGGCCGCGCAGGCCCGAGGCTTTGACGACGTCGAGAATCTCCGTGGGTTTCATAGCCAACGCTTTCCGGATGCGTGCATACCCGCCGTGTTGTTCATAGACGTCGATGCGGTGCAGATCGGAAATACCGGGGAGAAGGACGGGTTGATAGTCGTTCATGGTTCTACTCGATTGCGGCGCGTGCGTTCAGCCTTGCGCCTTCAACGTGTCAATAAGTTCGTTGATCTTTTCCGGAGTCAGTTTGTCGTGATACAGCTTGTTGACGGAAATCACCGGTGCGGTACCGCAGGAGCCGAGACATTCGACCTCATGAACGGAGAACAGACCATCCTCGGTCATTTCTCCGATACCGATACCGATTTTTTCCTTGATGGACCGCAGGACCATGTCGGAGTTACACAACATGCAGGATACATTCGTGCAGACCTGCAGCTTGTATTTGCCCGTGGGATGTTGATGAAACATCTCATAGAACGAGACCACGCCGAGCACATGTTCCTCCGGAATCTCAAGCAGCTTCGCTACATAGCTGATCCCTTCATCGGAGACATATCCGTATTTGTCCTGATACAGATGCAGCGCACCCATGACCGCGGACAGATTCGTCGGATAGTGTGATTTGATCTCTTCGACCTGTTGGAGTTCTTCTTCGGTAAACATCGGCTTGCGTTGCAGTGATTATTTGTCCGCCTCGCCCATGACGGGATCGAGACTGCCGAGAACGGCGAGAATATCGGATAACAGATGTCCTTTCAGCAACATGGGCAGGGCCTGGAGATTGCAGAAGGAGGGAGAACGGATTTTCAACCGCCAGGGATGTCCCTCTCCACGGCTGACGATTGAGAAGCCCAGCTGTCCTTTCGACGATTCAATAGCGTGATAGACCTCTCCCACCGGGGGGTTGACACCGTGATTGACGATCATGAAGTCGTGTATCAGTTCCTCCATGCGCGAATAGATACGTTCCTTGCGGGGCAGCACCTTTTTCGGTTCGTGAGCGTGAACCGAGCCGGAAGGGAGCTTGTCGAGACACTGTAATACCATGCGCACGCTTTCCTTCATCTCCCGCAATCGCACGTAGTAACGTGACAGCGAATCGCCTTCGGTTTCAGTGATCACGTCGAAATCGAGATCATCGTAGATCATATACGGGGTATCACGCCGTAAATCCAACGGGACTCCGGAACCACGAAGATTCGGTCCGGTCAAACCGATCGCCAGGGCGTCTTCCGCGGAAATCACACCAGTAAATCTGCAGCGGTCAAAGAAAATGCGATTGCGATTGAGCAGGCGCTCTCCTTCGTCGAGCCGCGCAGGGAACTGCTCGAGGAACGCACGTATCGCAGCGATCCCCTCATCGGTAATATCCTGGGCCAATCCCCCGAT
>JAGTUW010000241.1 GCA_018224345.1 Bacteroidota bacterium | reverse complement strand
TCTACACCGTGCAATTCGATGCAGGTCAGCTCCCGAGCGGTAACTACATCGCTACCATCAACATGACCGGTGCTGAATCAGGAATTCTCTTCAACAAAACCATCAAGATGCTTCTATGCAAATAAGCATTCCATCACACGATGATCTGAACAGCGTCCCGCTTTTCAGCGGGACGCTCTGTTCTTGCCTGACCCCGCTTTTCCCCTTGCTGCACTCTTGTATCTCTCGGGAGCGTACATTATACTGCATAGTATTCTATGTCTCAATCACAGCGGTTCCCCCATGAAAACGCTTTTTCGTACGATATTTCTTCTGCTCTTCCTGGGATTCGCCGTCACGGCCCCTGCGCAAAATTCGGCTGAGTTGGAACTCATACCGATTTCCGGCAGCTCACAGGAAGTCCGCATCAAAGCCGTGATGACACCTACTTTTACAACGATGAATGTCGAGGCCGTTTCGGTAGCTGTCGCGTATGACCCGGCACTGTTCACGGTAAACGCGAACACATCGATCACCAACATGCATTTTCAACAATATAACTGGGAAGATGCCTCGGTTCCGACATGGGATGACAACGGCGTAGACCCGGACGTGATCGTATACGGAGAATATCACCCGAGCTTCGGATCCCAGGCAATTTTCCGGGGTGTTCCACCGACACTGTGCGAATTCGTGTTCTATCCGAAGTCGAACAATCCCGGTACAGCCGATTTTACCGTCTATGCCAACAATCCAACAGCCGCGCTGACATACTATTTTGAATATAACGTGACAGGGCAGAAGAATTTCACACCCGTCACCAATATCACCGGCATGCCGTTTCCGGTAGAACTCTCTCTATTCACAGCGGCTCAACAGGGACAATCCATCGCTCTGCGCTGGGTGACACAGCGTGAGCTCAATAACCATGGCTTCCACGTTCAGCGCCATGACCACGGAAGTGCAACCGGCGACTGGCACACAATCGGCTTTGTCGATGGCGCAGGATCGACCAACTCGGAACGCCAATATGTCTTCTTCGACTGGAATCTGCCTGCTGACGGCACCTATTCCTATCGTCTCAAGCAGGTGGATTTCGATGGCAGTGCCACATACAGTGATCCCGTTCTGGTGCATTACGTCGATTCTCCGCTGCAATTCGCCCTGCGGCAGAATTATCCGAATCCCGTGTCCACATCCAGCGGTGGCGGCACCACCGTCAGCTATGACATCGCCGAACGCAGCCGCGTCCGGCTCACTGTAAGTAATCTGCTCGGTCAGGAAATCGCCGTGCTCGCCGAACATATGCTGGATGCCGGTTCATACAGCGCTCAGTGGCGTCCGACGGATGTCACTACAGGAACCTATATCATCGCGCTCACGGCGGAAGCGGTTGAATCAGGAAGGACCGAACTGTTCCATCAACGTGTGCAATTGATCCGCTGACGATAAAAACCACAATTCTCTCTGTCACCGCGGTGGAACGACCGCCGCAACCTGCGTCATCAGTGACGTATGAACAGATATACGCAAGCACGAAAGGACTTCATCGTGTTGCTCATCGAGATCAAACCCAACAGCTGTGATTTCTGCGGCTGTTGTGTCGGTGTCTGTCCGGAAGACGCCATAGAACTCCAGGAAGCACATATTTCCATCATCGAAGAGCGCTGTACCAACTGCGCAAAATGTGTCTGGGTCTGTCCCTTCGAAGTACTGCTCTTCAATAAACCTGAAAAACGACGATCCGGAGCTTCGGTTTCCCCGGAGGAAACACGATGAAGCCTCGCTATGATGTCATCATTGTAGGCGCGGGGCCGGCTGGCACGACCTGTGCCCGCTACGCCGCGGCCCGTGGTGCCTCCGTACTCGTTCTTGAGAAAGACCGTGACGTCGGTATGCCGGTACGCTGCGGTGAAGCCGTCAGCAATCGCAGCCTGGAGAGCATCGTCCCCATCGATCCGCGCTGGATCGCGGCAACGATCAAACGCTTCAGGCTGATCTCGCCCTCAGGACATATCGTCGAACCCGATCTGGGTGGATACGGGTATGTACTCGAGCGGCGGATCTTCGATTACGATCTCGCACGCCTCGCCGTTGAAGCCGGCGCGGAAGTCCATACCAAATGCTATGTCGATGACCTCCTGCGTGCAACACCAGCATCGCATGCAGAGGGAAAAGCCATCCCTGCTACGGACCCTGCCCCTGGCACAACAGCAGATAACGCCCAGGACGGCGCGTGGAAGGGCGTGTCCTATCAATGGAAAGGGGAACGTCGCACTGTGGAAGGACGCATTATTGTCGCCGCCGATGGCGTGGAATCCCGGGTCGGAAAATGGGCAGGTATCGACACGACCACACATATGCGCGATATGGAGACCTGCGCACAAATGACAATCTCCAACGTTGATCTCGAGGACGACGCCTGCGAATTCTACTTTGGCAATGACACTGCTCCCATGGGGTATCTGTGGGTTTTTCCGAAGGGACACGGCATGGCGAATGTCGGGGTGGGCATCAGCGGTATGGCCTCTAAAAAAACAGCCGCCATCCGCTATCTGAGACGATTCATCGACCAGCGTTTTCCGGATGCCGCCGTCCTCACAACAGTCGCGGGTGGCGTCCCCTGTGCCACGACAGTCGGCACCCTCGTGCAACGGAATGTCGTCCTCGTCGGCGACGCAGCGCATCAGGTCAATCCTCTCTCCGGTGGCGGAATCACCAGTGGCATGATCGGCGGAAAACTGGCCGGAGAGGCGATCGCAATGGCTATAGAAAAAAACGATCTTTCTTTACTGAACAATTATCCCAAACAGTGGAGAAAGGAAATCGGGGCGAAGCATGACACCTATTACAGAATGAAAGCGGCTGTGTACAAATTTCCTGACGCGACTCTTGACGATATCGCGATCAACGTACTCAAGCTCCGCGAAGACAAACGCACGATCTGGGGTGTGTTCAGAACCGCCCTGCGCCATCAGCCGGCGCTGGTCTGGGAAATGGTCAAAACATTCGGATTGAAATAACAGGCCCCGGGTTCCGGGGCCTTTCTCTTTTCAAATATGTGAGAACCGTGGTGACAAGGTGTTGACGTCAGAATGCCGACACGAAGCCGACCGCTATGCGCGGTGTCTCCTCTTCCAGGTCGTAGGTCACCTCGCCGACGAGCCGGAGATTGCGCGCCAGCAAACGATGGGCACTCAGGGTGGCAGAGTGATATGTGTAATCGCTGTATTCATCCTGAATGTGGTTGTACAGGGCGACGAATCCCCAGTTCGATTCCGGACCCGAGGGCAGATAGACCAGTTCGGCGAGAATGCCATCCATGGAGTGTTCCCGTAACGAAGTCCCACCGGCACCCTCAAACGGAATATGGCTGTCTATGCGGTGAAGATACTGTGCATTGAGTTCGATATAGTCGTTACCGATGGTAAGATCAGGACCGAAATACTGCACGACATTCCTCACATCCGATGTTTGCATGGCACCGCCTTCATAGCGGAAGAGCTGGTCATGAAACAATTCCTCCCCACGGTAAAGAAAGCCACCGATACGCACGGGGCCGATGTGCTGTGTCGCGTGAAAGGCAACGGCCTTTCCATTGTCGATATCGAACACTCCCCCTCTTGCGGCTTCGATCCCGTTACCGTTCAGTAACTGCAAAGACATATCCAGACCGAAATCAAAGCCGTAGGAAAACATTATGCCACGATCATACGTGAGATTGGCGTGCGAGTGCGCAGGCTGCATTTTATACAGCTGGTAATCCTCAAGCGTCAGCCGCAATTCCCGTTTGAACAGCGGATCGCTGACCTGAAATTGTCCCACTGTCATATCGAATCCCGAACCGAACACATCACTGAAGTGCAGCAACGCATCCTCGAGTCCTTCCACCTCGCCACGCTCATTCATATAAAAATACATGTAATACCCGATGCCCTTCGTAATCGAAGCGCCACTCATGAGCTTGACCCCATACGGCGCCTGGAAATCAAATTTCCCCGCGTCGCGCTCCGCATACTGCATGTATCCGTCGAATCGGACGGCGATCGGGAAAAACCGGTGCAGCGTAAGCATGTCATCTCCTGCATCGACATAGGTGCGTATGGGTTCCGGGGCATCCGGCAGTCGAAACGCGTTGCCTGCGAAATCCTCGCCGTAATCCTTCAGCTTGGGTACCATACTGTGACAGGAAGAACAACTGATACTGTACTTCCGCGCAAACGCGGGAATGGCATCAGCCGCATGCGGCAACAAGAGCAACAGACTGATGACGGCAAAAATGAAGGTGCACTTTTTTCTCATAATCTTGTCCTTTTATGTACGTTAATAATCCACTGCATCGAAGCTGCTTTCAGCCCGATTGATGAATTCCGCTTTCATTTCCTCGTCGGGAACACCGAGGTATTCTCCAACGGATTTGATCAGGCGGCGATACTGCATTTCCGCAACGATACGGACAGTACCGAGGGGGAGATCGTCGGGGAGCTTCCAGGTATAGGTTTCCATCCTGGTCTCCCGCGGTCCGATGCGATAATCCGTTCCAAGCCGCGCGGTGTTCCACTGCGCGATAGTCATGCGTCCTTCGGGATCGAAATACGGCATGCGGAACACACGGTCACCTTCATACGGCAGAGCGTCGCGTGAAAGCCCCTCGAACTCGGGGTCGTCAAGCATATACCCCATGTCCTGAAACGCGAGTTCGTTCGACGAAATAGTATATTCCTCCCCATCGAAGCCCTTTTTATCCACAGGGAGGTGATAAGACTTCCCCTCTGCATCGACAGCGGTCACGGTCAGCCAGAGTTGCCTTTCTTCCACCGAACCGGTAGGAATCTTGTGTCCCGCTTTGTGATTGTAGCAGGCGACAGTGATTTTAATCCGTTCGCCGGGGACCACTTCACGGACATCGGGATAGACCGCCACCTCCACTGCTCCTGCCAGCCGCCCCGGTGAATGCGCTCCCGTGAAAAGATGTTGTGCCACGTCATCGTATTCCTTCGACATAATGGAATTTCTGCTGCGTGCCGGTGGCATGTGGCAATCCTGACATCGCACCCCATCCGCAGCGTATGGTCCTTCCTGCCATTCCATCTGCGTACTTTTGACCCATACATCGAAAGGATTTTTCTCATTGTGGCAGGTCCCGCAGAGTTCGGTGGACATAGTGAAATCATGCCGTATGGTCAGGTGATGTGGTGAATCAACCCCTTCACGGTTCCCACGCTTTGCCCGTCCGGGTTCAATGGTAAAGCTGTAGTTATATGGCGGGTCCTCCCCTGATCCGGTAATGGTGTGACAAGCGTCACAGGAAACGCTCTCGTCGGCCCTCGATCCGCTGTACGGCCGCGGTGGCGGGATGTCCCCGGCGATATAGGCCAGTGGCGCATGACAACCGTTGCAGCCATCGACTGCATCCTTGAACTTCGGGTCCTTTTCCGCATGCGGAACGGCGAGCTTGAAATATTCGATCTCATCCCAGCTATGGGTATAGGCCCGCGACATCATCGCCTGTTCATATTGCCTGGCAATATCCACATGGCAGCTCGCACAACGCTCCGGTTTCTCGAAATCGTCGTAGGACCCACTCCCTTTCAATGCATCTCCCCAGATTCCGTCCTGCCCCTGCGCGTCCTTCAACGGCAACAGCACTGCCGTCAGAAAAACCGGCAGGATGATAGAACAACGCAAGAAAGGTGACATACATCCTCCATATCTTCATTACACAAGCCCGATGACAGTGTGGCAACGCAGCACCGGCAGTCCGCAACAGGTTGACATCAACGTCATATAACGGACATCTCGACCTGATTACCTGCATGATTGGAACTTACGATAATTTCTGCAGAAATGCTCGTTGCTGCCGCCGGCACTGCATCATTGTCCCTTCATTGACGCCCACACATGACATGCGTGTCCACAAAAGGAAGACAGCTATGCAGGAGTAACGACCTTGGAAGGACAACCCGTTGCGCTGTGTATGAATGTTTCATGGGGACATTCAAGGAACGCGATACAGCCACGCGCCAGTGGAAAACTTCGCGTTCATTCTCTCATGTGCCTCCGCCCATTCCTCTGAAGTAACAGTGGAGGGCTGAGTACGATGAAATCCGGCAAAGGAATCGACAAGATGCCCGCGCAGTGCCGGCATCGGAAGAGTTGTAAATTCACTCAACGGGGAGACGTGCCTGACTGCACTGGCGACGGCTTTTTCTGTCGTACGCGGTTTATCGAGACGTAGCAGCTCCCACATCATTCCGCCGTCGATCGCATACGCCATGGTAACATGATGCAGCACCGTGCGACGTCTGCGGCATTGTGCCGCACCGCCGATTTTCGCTGTCGGGGAAACGATATCGTTGATCGGTCGGTATGTCGCAGGGATACCGGCTGCCCGGAGCGCACGTATCACCCACATGTCCAGAAACGCGAACGACTGCCGGAAAGAAAGCCCTTCGACCACCGACTCCGGTACAATAATCGAGTAGGTGATAGTCCGCTCCGCTTCCACCACCATCGCTCCTCCCCCGCTGATGCGACGAGAAAAGGTAAAGCCCTCGCGCACGGCAATTTCGCTGTCGAATTCCGCTGCCACACTCTGATACGAACCGAGAATGACCGCGCGTTCGGACCAGTCCCACAGCCACAGCAGCGGAGGACGTTTCCCTTCCGCGACACGATAGAGCAATGTTTCATCCAATGCCAGATTTTCAGCTGCGGTGCGGGGACGCTCTACAATTACATCGAATGACAGCGCATTCAGACGTGTGTTCAGGGATTGATCCCATGTCGTCTCACTGAAGGCAGGGTTCCAGGCAATGTGTGTCACTACAGTGCAACTCCGTTATGATGGCGAAAGATACGGAGGAGAAATATCGACGGCAACCCGATGCACTGTGTCCGCCACGCAGCTTCGCGTTGTTGCATTCCTGACACCCACGAAGCTGCTCGCAACATATTGCATATCTGACGCTGCACAAAGACCGGTCTTTTGCCACAGTCCGCACTTTTCCTATCTTTATCTCCGGTATTTGTTGCAGCACCACAGGCATTACGCACATGAATTGGTACATCTCCTGGGTTACAGATCAGCCGCTGATATCGGCGGCGATACAGTTTGCCATTCTTGGCACATTCGGTGAAATCATCTCCCATACGTTGAGGACAAAACGTCTCGGCCTCCCGAACACTGCCCTGGAAATGCTGGGGAAAATGGCAGGCTGGGCGCTGCTCGGTATTGTTATCAAGTATGGGTTCACCATGATGAAAGGCGCGGTCATGGCCTTGATCGAACATGGTCTGCTACCCGGAATCTGTGCCGATGGCCTGTGCTGGGCGTTCAGCGTCTCGGTCGTAACCAATGTGTTCTTCGGTCCACAAATGATGTACTTCCATCGGGTCGAAGACAACCTCATCCTCCGTCGCTGGGATTTTACCGGCATCGAAACCGC
Source organism: Bacteroidota bacterium (assembly GCA_018224345.1). Taxonomy (GTDB): domain Bacteria; phylum Bacteroidota; class Ignavibacteria; order SZUA-365; family SZUA-365; genus SZUA-365. The sequence continues at coordinate 1,116 of JAGTUW010000241.1, read as the reverse complement.
CCTGAAAACGCTGATCTGGTTCTGGATCCCGGCCCACACTGTCACCTTCGCGCTTCCGAAGGAATACCAGATCGGCCTTGCCGCCCTCTGGAGCGTCGCCCTCGGAATCATCCTGGGACTGAGTATCAAGGCAACAAAGTAACAGGCTGGCTCCCCATCGCTTTACCGGAGAGCAGCGCAGCCGCGCTGCTTGGCTCCCCTTTCCATAACGGTATGCGCGGAAAGGGGAAATCAGCACGCCGGATACCGATTTTCTACAAAAGACTCTCAATTTCTCCTGCTTCTCCTTGTACGGGAGTTCCGGGATTCCGATCTTTGTAATGATGCATACCTTTGCATCAACCGTTTACTCCAGATTGAGAGATTTATGTTTGAGCAGTTGAGCAGTCATACGATCCCCGGAGAGATGCACACACCGCTGGCCGCATCTCTGGTCTGCAACCGCTGCATGACACGTTCACGCAAAATACTGCAGTTCAAGCATTACTGTACCGATGCCCCCATTTGACCCGCCAGCCCGCGATATTCCTGTCGTCCGACGATAACGTTACAATTCAGATAATTCTCATCATCACATCTCGCGGCGCCTGTCCCGCAAGGAGTATATACACGTGAAAGCACAAGATTTTCTCAGCGTCCGTGACCTGAGTCAGGAAGAGATTCTGGAAACATTTTCCATCGCACTCGATATGAAGGCCGACAGGGCGAAATACGCGGAGGCGTTGAAAGGCCAGTCTCTTGCAATGATTTTTGAAAAACCGTCACTGCGTACACGTACGACCTTCGACATCGGTATCCAACAGCTTGGCGGTTATTCACTGTACCTCTCGCCCGCTGAAATCAATCTCGGGAAAAGGGAATCCGTCCACGATGTGGCGAAGAATCTCGAGCGCATGGTGCAGGGCATCATGATCCGTACCTTCGCGCATCAGATCGTCATCGATATGGCAAGGCATGCCTCGATCCCCATCATCAACGGACTCACCGACTATGCGCATCCCTGCCAGGCGATGGCAGACTATCTGACGGTCAAGGAAGTCAAAGGTGACCTCAAGGGACTGAAGCTCTGCTATGTCGGCGACGGCAACAATGTCGCGCACAGCCTCATGTTCACAG